>JBHHTO010000026.1:0-17150 GCA_046753425.1 Rhodothalassiaceae bacterium
TTTCTTCGCCCTCGTCGCCGGCGAGACGGTGCTGCCGCTCGTCGGGGCGCAGGACCACAAGCGGGCCTTCGACGGCGATGAGGGGCCCAATACGGGGGGCATGGGGGCTTATTCCCCCGCCCCGGTGCTCGATGCCGCGATGGAGCGGCTGGTGATGGACGAGATCATGCGACCCACCGCACGGGCCCTGGCCTCCGCCGGGACCCCCTATCGCGGCGTTCTCTATGCCGGTCTCATGATCACATCCCAGGGACCGCAGCTCATCGAATACAATGTCCGCTTCGGCGACCCCGAATGCCAGGTGCTGATGATGCGGCTTGAGAGCGATCTCGTGCCCGCCCTGGCGGCGACCGCTAGCGGTCGTCTTGAGGGCGTGTCGCTTGCCTGGCGCGACGATGTGGCGCTGACCGTGGTCATGGCGACGAAAGGCTATCCGGACCATTATGAGAAGGGCAGCGTTATCCGCGGGCTTGAGGCGCTCGCGGACGATCCCGATCTCGTCGTCTTTCACGCCGGAACGCGGCGCGACCCGGACGGCACGCTCCGCGCCGCCGGCGGACGCGTGCTCAATGTCACTGCGCGGGCGCCGAGCGTCGCCGAGGCCCGCGCGCGCGTCTATGACGCCATCGACCGTATCGACTGGCCCGAAGGCTTCTGCCGCCGCGATATCGGCTGGCGCGCGCTCGAGCGCGACGCCTGAGCACAATTCAGAGCCGCTCCGCGTCCGCCCTGAGCGTGGCGATCATGTCGGCGACAGCCGGCAGATGCGGGGCCTCGGCCTCAAGGATGGCGAGAAAGAGGCGCTTCTTGAACGCGACCGGGTCAATGCGGCCCGCGCGTACCGCCTCGGGCACCGCACTGACGACGATATCCACGAGGCGCTCGGCGCCCGTAAGGCGTCCCCACAGATAGTCGTTTTCGCGGAAGCGGCGCGAAAAGAAGGCGCCGAAATTGCCGAACTCCACGCCCTTCAGGATTTGCCGCGCGCTGCCCTTGCGCAGGGTATTGGCGTCATTGACCGAGATGCGATCGACCTTGATCTCCTCGAGCGTCTCGAGATCGCGCCGCTGTGTCATGGGGAAGGTCACGACGTCATAGAAGGCGAAACCGAGATAGGCGACGATGAGCTCGCGTGCGAGCCCCTCGCCGGGGCAACGGTCGCAGCACTCGGCGACAAGCCGGTCGAGCGCGACATCGGTCGACGGCAGGTCCATCGTCTCGGCCAGCTTTTCAAAAAAGCTCGCGATGCCCAGTGCGTCCACGGGCTGGTCGGTGGTCAGCGCCCCCGCGGGTCCACGCCCCTCGGCGAGCCGGCCGAGCTGCTCGGACTGTTCGTACATCCTCGCCTTGATGCGATCGATCCATGCGCGCGCCTCGGCAGTCGCGGCCGTATCGGGCTCCTGATAGAGCTCGTTGAGGCGCCGGATGAGAAAGCGCAGCCGTCGCTGGCGGTAGCGCATGTCGAAATGGCGCAGGAAGACGATCCAGGCGGCCCTTTCCGCATTCTGCGCCTCGAGCGCCGGGTCGGAGATCGAGCGGATTCCCTGCCGCTTCGCCCACAGGGCGACGAGGCGTGCGGCCTCGCGACGGTCGCGCAGGCCACCGCGACGATGCAGAAGAGACGCCAGTTCCTCGAGCGCAGACACCACCTTGAGCCGGGCATAACCGTCATAGGCATAGGCGGCGTCGGCGGCAGCCTGCTCGTTCGCCGCCTCGCGCCAGCGGGCGAGCCGTTCCGCATCGGGCGGCGCGCCAAGACGCTCGCCCAGTGTCGCCGCAATCAGGCGCATCACATTGGGCTTCACCGCCCCGAGGACCTGGCGCCGCAGGCGCACCTGCTCGTTGAATTCGGCAAGCCATTCAAGATCGTCACGGATCGGCTGGTTGCGCGGAATGTCCGACAGCGCGCCCTTGATGGTCTTGAAGAAGCCGGGCACCTCGTGCGGTGTCGCGCGCCGCGTTTCCGGATTTGGCTCGAGATAGACGAGCCGCCGGTCGACCTCGCGGTGCGCAACATGGCATTGCACCGCCTCGAGCGCCACCGAGATCGGCTTGTTCATGAGCACGCTGCCATCGATGAAGGCCGCGTCCTCGGGGTCCTCTCCGGCCTCGCACAGCTCACGGAACTGTTCGGCGACGAAACGGTCGCGCGACTCCCAGCGTACGCCGCGCATGGCGCAAATGGCATCGATCTCGGCAAGGCGGGCCGGCGGGAAGGCGCCGGGATAGCTGCTCGTCGCGCGCGCGGCGAAGGCGAGCGAGGCGATATCATCGGCGCCGAGCCGGCTGTCGCTTTCGCCGCTCATATGGCGGCCATGGTGGAAACGGAGAACGAGACGATGCTCGCGCTCCTCGATCTGCGGCGGATCATGAAGACGGATCGCCTGCCGGTGGCCCCAGAAGTCGGTCGCCGTGACGAAAAGCGCGAGCGGCAGGCCGTGCGGCACGAGCGAGCGCCGCTCGCCGCTTTCCTCTCCGAGCGCAAGCAGAGCATCGAACATCATCTCGCTCATCCGCTGCCCCGAAAAGGGTGGCTCGAACCAGCGCGAGCGCATGAAAAGCGACAGCTTCGCGAGCACCTCGGGATCCTCGCCCGCCGCGCCGAGCTGTTTGGCGCGGTGTCGCTGCCACCGGGCCATGAGCCAGAAGAAGGGGCGCATATAGGGCTTGGACAGGCGCCCGGCCCGCGCCTCCGGGGCGAGGAGCTCGGTGACGTCGGCGAGATCGAGCCAGAAGTCACGGTGGCGGTCGAGGCTGAGATCATAGGCCAGCGCCCGTGCCAGCATGATCGCATTGATGCCGCCTGCCGAGGCGCCGGCCACGACATCGACGACGACGCGCAATGACACGGAGCCGCCGATCGCCTGGAGAAGCGCGAAATAGACGTCCTCGCTGTCGCGCTCGCCACGATGCGGCACCGCGCTGTCATAGCGTGCCGTCGCCCGCGTCGCCTCGTCCTCGATGGCGTGATAGGCGCGCGAGGCACGCACCAGCTTCAGGATTTCGCGCGTGATCCCGTGCATGTAGACGGCGAGCGAGACGCCGCCGTAACAGACCAGCGCCAGCCGCAGCTCGCGCTCGTGCGCCACTGTGACCGGCGCCTCGGTCCGCCGCTCTTCGGGTGCGTTCTCGTCCACCTCGTTGCGGGCCTCTCCTCAAGGAGCCGTTGCCCTTTTCTCTACTCCGCGCGGGCGAGGCTGCAAAGGCCGGCCGTGTTCATCATCGCGTGACTACCGCTGCACGGTTCCCCCTGTTAGGCTGGCGCCGCACATCACGACGGCAAGGCGGGTCGAGGCATGTCCGGTCGACAGCAACAGTTCTCGGGCACCATGGCGGTGCGGTCGCAGCACCGCTTCGACGAGGCGGCGCTCGCGGACTATCTTTCAGCGCGGCTCGAAGGCTTCGTGCCGCCGCTTGCGGTGTCGCAGTTCCGGGGCGGACAGTCGAACCCGACCTATCTGCTCGCCGACGCTGCCGGGCAGAGATTCGTGCTGCGCCGCAAGCCACCCGGCAAGCTGCTCAAGTCGGCGCACGCGATCGAGCGTGAATACCGCGTCATTGCCGCGCTTCATGCCGAGGGTTTGGTGCCGGTGCCGCGCCCGCACCTCCTGTGCGAGGATCCGGATATCATTGGAACACCCTTCTATGTGATGGATCATGTGGAGGGGCGAATTTTCTGGGAGGCGGCCGTCCCCGGCGTGGCGAAATCCGAGCGCGCCGCCATCTACGACGCCATGAACGCGACCATCGCGGCGCTGCACAGCCTCGACCCCGCAGCCCTCGGCCTTGCCGACTTTGGCCGGCCGGGAAATTATTTCGCGCGCCAGATCGCGCGCTGGTCGAAGCAGTATGCGCAAGAGCTCGAGATCGCCGGCCGGGTGGAGGCCATGGA
The DNA here is from genome assembly GCA_046753425.1 of Rhodothalassiaceae bacterium. Lineage (GTDB taxonomy): Bacteria > Pseudomonadota > Alphaproteobacteria > Sphingomonadales > Rhodothalassiaceae > J134. The sequence goes on from JBHHTO010000026.1 coordinate 3,893, forward strand.
GCGCCTCATCGACTGGCTGCCGGCACATATTCCGGTGGACGACGCCAGTGCCATCGTCCACGGCGATTTCCGCATCGACAATCTCATCTTCGCCGACGATGCGCCGCGGGTCATTGCGGTGCTCGACTGGGAGCTCTCGACGCTCGGCCATCCGCTCGCCGATTTCGCCTATCACCTGATGATGTACCGCATGCCGCCGACCGGCTTCACCGGCCTCGCCGGCGCCGATCCCGAAGCGCTCGGAATTCCGTCGGAGGACGCCTATATGCGGCGTTATTGCGAACGCACGGGGCGCGACCCCCTGCCCCGCGAGGCGCTCGATTTCTATATCGCCTTCAACATGTTCCGCCTCGCCGGTATCCTGCACGGGATCCTCGGCCGGGTGAGGCGCGGCACCGCGTCCAGTCCCCACGCCGCCGCACAAGGGGCGATGTGTGCGCCGCTCGCCGAACTCGCCTGGCAGCAGGTGGCACATCTGGCGGCGTGACGTCCTCTCCGTATAGCGGCGGTCCGCCCCTTGCCCACCGCCCTGCCCGTATCCGTTCATCCTTCGACGGAGCTCAGGACGAACGGGCTCAAGATCTTCCCGTGGCCCCGGGAAGACCGGAGCGGCAAGGTCCTTGTCAGGCGCGCACCGGCCGCGCTAACGCAGGCGCCATGAAGAATCGACGAATGCGTGTGGATGGGTTTGCCCTGGCCTATGCGGCGGCAGGACCGGCAAGGTCCCCGACACTGGTCTTTCTCCATGGCTGGGGCGGCCGGCAACAGGTGTTCCGTCCTTTGATCGCCGCACTCGCTCACAGCCATCATGCCCTTGCCGTCGATCTCCCTGGCCATGGCGAGAGCGACGCGCCGGACGAGGCCTCGGTCGCCGCAATTGCGGATCTGCTTGCCGCGGCTGTCGGTCCACGGATCGAGGGCCCCGTCATTCCCGTCGGCCATTCGCTCGGCGCGCTCCTCGGGCTCGAGCTTGCCCGCCGGCTGGGTGCCCGAAAGGTGCCGGCGGCGATCCTCGTCGAGCCCGCACCGATCCTCAAGGATGCACGCATGACCGCCGCGCTCGAGGCGACGGCAGAGCGGATCGCGTGCGAAGGAGCCGCAGCGGCACAGACGCATCTGCTCGCGACCGCCTTTCTCGTGCCCGGCGAGCCCGCCGATGCCATCGCGGCGGGGATCGCCGCGGGCCGTGCCAGCGCAAGGCCGGAGATCCTGCTGCCCCTGTGGCGATCGATGATCGCCTATGACGGACGGGAGACGCTCGCCGCGCTCACCATTCCGCTTCTTTTCGTCAATGGCGCGCGGCCGCAGAATCGCGAGAAGGACATCCGCGCACAGGCCGCCGGTCCGGTGCACTGGGGGCGCACCGTCTGCGCCGGACATTTCAATCTCCTGAGCGTCCCCGGTCAGGTGGCGGCCATGATTGCGGATTTCATGGCCCGCACGGTGCCGGCCCGAGAGTGACGCTAGAAGCGCCACAGGAGCCCGGCGCGCACCGTGGTCATGCGCGGCGAGACCCGCATCCGCGACGGACCGAGGCGGCGCGTGGGGAGAAAGTCGTGGGCGACCTCGGCGCGCAGGGCGACCCGACCGATCAGGCGCCATTCGACACCGCCCCCGAACTGCACGCCGTTGAACCTCCCGTCCTCGCCGAAATCCTCGATCGCCCAGCCGAGTCGGACATAGCCGAGCAACCGCGGTGTCCAGGCATAGCCGCCGCGCAGCGTCACCGACCCCGCGACGTTGAACAGGAAGCCGTTGAGAACGCCCGGCGGCAGGTCGGGATCGGTCGAGGAATCGCCAAGGATCGACGCCTCGCCATCGAGCCCGATGAGCCAGTTGTCATCGAGCGCATAATTGTAATTGGCAAAGAACCAGACCTCGCCATCGGATCCGTCTACCTTGCGGCGGCCGGCGCCCTCGCCGACGCGGAAGGTGACATCGTGCGAGCCACCGCCGAGCCCGAGCGAAAGGCCGGCGAACGCTTCGGCCGGTGCTGCCACCGGCTCCGCGGCCCGACTCACGGCCGGAACCAGCCAGAGCAGCGCCAGAACTGCGGCCGGAACGGCCGACCGACAAGGGTGCTGACATGCTGCCGACACTTCCCGCCTCCCCTCGACATGCCGGCCGGTCACCCCCGGCGAGCCGGGCCGGATCCTGGACAAGGCTTACTTCTTCGTGACGGATTTGTGCGAAAGCGGGGCGCAATGCGGACATTTTCGTGAAAATAACGCCGGAGGTTGTGGAATTGCGACGATCGGTACATCGCCTGCCGCCGAATCCGCAGCCTCCTTATGAAAGAAACGGAACATAAGGGCGCGTGCCGCCCTCCTTATTATCATCTGCCGATAACAAGGAAGCGTCACGCCCCCTTCGGGCGGCAATCCATTGCGGCCCATCGCATTCAGGCCGACTCGCCGTGCGGTGCATCGGGCGGATGGCCGGGAGCGGGAGCGCCGGCCTCGTCCGCCTACGGCCGGGTGCCCGTTCCCGCCTTTTCCGCGTCCTTCGCGAAATGGACGACCCGTTGCGGATAGGGGAAGACGATGCCTTCCTCGTGGAAGCGGTCCCAGATCGCCAGCTTGACGTCGCTTGCCACATTGACCACGCCGGCCTGCGGATCCTCGATCCACAATCTGAGCTCGAGATCGACGCCATTGTCGCCAAAGCCCATTAGCCGGGCCACCGGCGGTGGATTGCGCAGCACCCGCGGCACCTCACGTGCCACCTCTTCCATGATCGCCATCGCCCGCCTGAGGTCGGAGTCATAAGAAATCGATACCGGAATCTTGCGCCGCACCCGCCGGTCGGAGAAGGACCAGTTGATCACCGGCTGGGTGATCATGTCCTCGTTGGGGATCAGGTACTCGGTGCCGTCGCGGGTGATGATCGAGGTGTAGCGGGCGCCGAGATGGTTGATCCAGCCATAGGTCCCCTGGGTCTCGATGACGTCGCCGGGCTTGATCGAGCGATCCATGAGCAGGATCACCCCGGAGACGAAATTGGCGATCACCTTCTGCAGGCCGAAGCCGAGACCGACGCCGAGCGCACCGGTGAAGACGGCGAGCGCCGTGAGATCGATGCCGGTCGCATTGAGCGCAATGAGCAGGGCCAGCGTCACGAGTGCGATGCGGCTCAACTTCTTTGCCAGCTCGCGCGCCGAGGCGTCGACATCGCGCAGCGCCTCGATGCGGTTTTCGATCAGACGTGCCGCGAGCAGCGACAGCCAGATGAGGATGGCAAAGGCAAGCGCGCCCTTGATCACGTCGAGGAGCGAGATGGACATTGCCCCCATGTCGAGCCGCGCGGCGTCGAGAAGCGTGGCGACCGGACCGAGAAGGCCGAGAATATTGAGCGCGGCGATGCTCCAGGCGGTCAGGGCAACAATCTGCCGCAGGGCCTCGGACGCGATCAGGTTGACCGCCAGCCGGATCACGAGCCAGGCGCCAAGCAGGCTCGAGGTAACCCGCAGAACATAGGACGGCAGGGCAAAGCCGTCGGCGACGATCTGTGCCGTTCCGACAAGGAGCAGGGCGATCGTCGGGTAGAAGAGGGGCTCGATGATCGGAATCAGCTTTGCCGTTACCGGCACCTCGCCGCCAAGCTTCTGGCACAGCCGTGTCGCGCCACGGCTGAGAAAGAGCGTGAGGACGAGAATGAGGGCGAGCAGGGCAACCTGCCCCAGTGTCGCCAGGGAAACGAGGTCGCTCGCCACCCACGCCTCGACCTGCTCGAGAAGATGGTTGAGCCGGGTCAGGAATTCGCTTTTGGCGTCCATGATGCCAAGACTAGCGCCGTGCGCGGAAAAAGTCTCGCAGGAGCTGCGCCGCCGCCCGCTCGCCGATATGACCGTAGATCTCGGGCCGATGGTGGCAGGTCGGCTGCGCGAAGATGCGCGCCCCGTGCATCACGGCGCCGCCCTTCTCGTCCTCGGCGCCGAAGTAGAGCCGCCTGATGCGCGCAAGCGCGATCGCCGCCGCGCACATCGCACAGGGCTCGAGCGTCACATAGAGGCTCGCCCCGACGAGGCGCTCCGAGCCGAGCGCCCGGGCCGCGGCGCGGATTGCGAGCAGCTCGGCATGGGCGGTGGGATCGCCACGCTCGACCACGCGATTGCCGGCGCGCGCCAGCAGCGCGCCCTTGTCGTCAAGGATCACGGCGCCGACCGGCACCTCGCCGCGCCCGGCGGCGGCGCGCGCCTCGGCGAGCGCGATCTGCATCGGGCCGTCCGTCATCTCCGCCATGCCGGCAGTCTTGGCGGTACCGCCCGCGCGGTCAAGCGGCGACCAGGCATTGCAGGCATTCCCGGCCGCGCCTATGGTCCGCGCCATGGGCGAAACGGAGGAAAAGTCGGAGCTCGGTGGCGAGCGCATCGCCAAGGTACTGGCGCGCGCCGGTGTCGCCTCGCGGCGCGAGGTCGAGCGCATGATCGCCGCCGGCCGGGTAGCACTCGAGGGGGCCGTTCTCACCACCCCGGCGGTGCTCGTCGACGGGCTTGAAGGCATCACCGTCGACGGCTGCCCGGTGGCCCCCGCGATGTCGGCCCGGCTGTGGCGCTATCACAAGCCGCCAGGGCTGATCACCAGCCACCGCGACACGCGGGGTCGGGCAACGGTCTTCGAGCATCTGCCGAAACACCTGCCGCGGGTGATCTCGGTGGGGCGCCTCGACCTCGCCAGCGAGGGGCTGCTGCTGCTCACCAATGACGGCGGGCTCGCGCGCTGGATGTCGCTGCCGGCGACCGGCTGGACGCGCCGCTATCGCGTGCGCGTGCATGGCCGGGTCGACGAGGAGGCGCTGGCCGGTCTCGCCGGGGGAATCGCGATCGACGGTATCCGCTATGGTCCGATCACGGCCGAGATCGAGCGGGCCTCGGGCAGCAACGCCTGGCTCCGCATGACGCTCCGGGAGGGCAAGAACCGCGAGATCCGGCGCGTGCTGGCCGCCCTCGGTCTTGCGGTCAATCGCCTCATTCGCACCGGCTATGGCCCTTTCACGCTCGGCAGTCTGCCGCGCGGCGGTGTTGCCGAGGTGCCGCAGAAGGCCCTGCTCGGTGCGGCAGCCGACTATTTCAGGACCGCGCGCCCGTCGGTCGCGCTCGCGCGCCGCACGCGGCCCGATCCCGCGAAATGGGCGAAGCCAAAGCCGAAGCCGCCGCGGCCGGGAGGGCGGCGGCGACAGGCACGGAAAAAGGTCTGATGCGCATCGTCGGCGGAATGTGGCGCGGCCGGCGGCTCGCCGCGCCGCGCGGGCGCGACGTGCGTCCGAGTGCCGACAGGCTGCGCGAGAGCCTCTTCAACATCCTTGCGCATGGCCCCTGGCCATCGCTCGCGGGAGCCCTTGTCGGTGACCTCTTCGCGGGCACCGGTGCGCTCGGGCTCGAGGCGCTCTCGCGCGGCGCGGCGGAGGCGATCTTCGTCGAGAAGGCGGCGGCCAGCCGTCGGGTGCTGCAGGCCAATATCGCCGCTCTCGGGGCCGGCGACCGCGTGCGCATCCTCGCCTGCGATGCCCGGCGGCTGCCGGCGCTGCCGGTGCCACGCGACCTCGTCTTTCTCGACCCGCCCTATCGCCGCGACCTCGCGATCCCTGCCCTCCTGTCGCTGCTGGAGGCCGGCTGGCTCGCCCGCGGGGCCCTGGTCATCGTCGAGACCGCGGCCGACGAGACCCTCACCCCGCCGGCGAGGCTCGAAACCACCGAAACGCGACGCCTCGGCGACTCGCGCCTGTGGTTCCTGAGGTGCGGTGGCTAGCGGCGGCCGAAGAGGCGCTCGATATCGGCGAGCTTCAGTTCGACATAGGTTGGACGGCCGTGATTGCACTGCCCCGCGTGCGGCGTCGCCTCCATCTCGCGCAAGAGTGCGTTCATCTCGGCGACACCAAGCCGCCGCCCGGCACGCACGCTGCCGTGGCAGGCCATGGTGGCACAGACCTCGGCCAGCCGCTCCCGGAGCGCGAGACCCTCATCGAATTCGGCAAGCTCATCGGCGAGATCGCGCACGAGCCGCGCCGCGTCGACCTGCCCGAGCAGGGCCGGCACCTCGCGGACGACGACGGCGCCGGCCCCGAAGGGCTCGATCACGAGCCCCAGTTCGGCAAACTCCTCCGCGCGCGCGACAAGCCGTGCCGCGGCCTCTTCCTCGAGCTCGACCACCTCGGGCAGAAGCAGCATCTGCCGCGCCACGCCGGTTTCGGCGAGAGCCGCCTTCATCCGCTCATAGACCAGGCGCTCATGCGCCGCATGCTGGTCGACGATGACGATTCCGTCGGCGGTCTGGGCGACGATATAGGTCCCGTGGAGCTGCCCGCGCGCCGCCCCGAGCGGATAGGCGACGGCGGCTGCCTCGGCCTCGGCATCCTCCTCGACCCGCGCCGCGGGCGCGATCGTTCCGGTAGCGGAATGATCGGCCTCGGGCGCCTGATAGCGGGCCGCCGTTTCCATAAGACCGGGGGCGGCGGCACGCGGACCCGTGCCGCGACCCCAGGGCAGCGCCGGCGTCACCGGCTGCGGCCGGGCGGTGGCAAGCGCCGCCTCGCTGACGCTCGTCGCTGCCCGGTGCCCGGCCTCGGCGAGCGCGTGCCGCAGCCCGGCGACGATGAGGCCGCGGACCAGTCCCGGATCGCGAAAACGCACCTCCGCCTTGGCCGGGTGGACATTGACATCGACCTCAGCGGGCGGAATCTCGAGAAAGAGCGCCAGCACCGGGTGCCGGTCGCGGGCGAGAAAGTCGGCATAGGCGCCGCGCACCGCGCCGGCGAGCAGGCGGTCCTTCACCGGGCGCCCGTTGACGAAGAGATACTGCTGCCGCGCGTTGCCCCGCGAGAAGGTGGGGAGCCCGGCGAACCCGCTGAGACACACACCCTCCCTTTCGGCGTCCACGCGCACCGCATTGTCGAGAAAATCGCGACCGAGCACCGCCGCCACCCGCTCCGCCCCCGCCTCCGCCGCGTCGCCCTGCTCCGCCGCCGCCCGGAAAAGCGATCGCCGCCCGTCGCCAAGCGAGAAGGCGACCCCGGGATGGGCCATCGCCAGACGACGGACGACATCGACCGCGTGGGCCGTCTCGCTGCGCTCGCTCTTGAGGAATTTGAGCCGCGCCGGAGTGGCGAAGAAGAGATCGCGCACCTCGATGCGCGTTCCGGCCTCGAGCGCCGCCGGCCGCGGTCCGTCGCGGCGTCCGCCCTCAAGGCTGAGGCTCCATGCGGTGTCCGCCCCTGCCGCACGCGAGGTGAGCGTCATGCGGCTGACCGAGCCGATCGCCGCCAGCGCCTCGCCACGAAAGCCGAGCGTCGCAATGCAGGCGAGATCGGCCGCCGCGCGCAGTTTCGAGGTGGCATGGCGCGCGGTCGCAAGGACCAGCTCCTCGCGCGTCATGCCGCAGCCGTCATCCGCGACAAGAATGCGCCGCCGACCGCCCTCCTCGAGCAGGATGTCGATGCGCTGCGCCCCGGCGTCGAGGGCATTCTCGACCAGCTCCTTGATGACGCTCGCTGGCCGCTCGACGACCTCGCCCGCCGCGATGCGGTCGACCGTCGCCGCATCGAGTATGCGGATCCGGCCCGCAATCCGGCAGTCAGGGGAAGCACGCGTGCCCATGGCACGACGATAACAGGTCGGGCGGGTCGGCAGAAGGGGGGCGGCGCCGTTCAGGGCTGGCCGGCCGGCTCCGACCTCACATGCTCGATCGTCGCCCCGTCACTCTCGAGCCGGCGCGGCGGCAGCTCCAGGATTTCCGCCAGCATTGGCCCTTTTTCGACCACTTCCGTGCCCTCGGTGACGTTCGAGCGCACATTGCTGTCGCCGTCGCTCGCGATCTGGTCAAGGAGTGCAAGCTCGCCCTTCGACGGCTTGGGCGGCACCTCGGTGACCCCGGGGAAGAGCGCGCTCACCACCTCGCGGGCCGGCTGGATGTTCTGCGGGCTCGGCTTGCCGGGCTCCGGCGGCCGCAGCTTGAAATCCGGCGGCACCACGAGCGGCCGCTTGTTGACGACGACGAACTCGTCCGGCGGGTGCTTGCCGCTGCCCACCGCATCACCGAGCCAGGCGCAGCCCCCGAGCCCCATGAGCGCAATGAGCGCGAGGCCCGATGAGCCGATGGTGAGTGACCGGCGGAGCCGTTGCATCCTCATGAGAGTCCCTTTGCCTTGTCGCGGTCGGGCCATCATCCCGCCTCTTCTAAGAGATGTGTTAGGCGATTTCATGGCGCGAAACAAGGTGCACCGCGCCCCTCACTTCGGCCTTGCCGGCGGCGTCGGGCCGAGGACGGCATCGAGGATCAGCACGGCCACCCCGGTGCTGATCGCCGCGTCGGCGAGATTGAAGATGTAGAAGGAATGGCCGAGGGCGTGAAAATGGAGAAAGTCGGCGACCGCCCCGAAACGGATGCGATCGACGAGATTGCCGAGCGCACCGCCGATGATAAGGCCGAGCGCGATCGCGGTCAGGCGGCGGCCGCTGCGCATCAGCCAGACCGCGAGATAGATGGTGACAAGGCCGGTGAGCGCGATGAGGACAAGGCGCCCGAGCGCGCTCTCCTGCTGCAAGAGGCCGAGGCTGATCCCCTGGTTCCAGACGAAGGTGAGATTGAAGACGGGAAGCAGCACGATGCTCTTCCCCTCCTCGAGGTGCAGCATCTCGAGCACCCACCATTTGCTCGCCTGATCGGCAAGGAGGACGAGAAGGACCACGGCCCAGCCGAGCCGGCGCCCCTGTGCCGAGGCGGCTCCGCTGGACTCGAAAATGCGGCGCATCAGCCGGCGACCGCCGGCACCGGGTCGATCGCCGCCGCGCAACGGTGGCAGATGTCCGGGTGTGCCGGCTCCCGTCCGACCTCCTCGAGAACCATCCAGCACCTCTGGCATTTGGTGCCTTCGGCCTCACGCACGACCACCGACACGCCGGGCACGTCTTCGAGGCGAAAGGCGTCCGCAGGCGCCGGCGCATCGCTCAGCGTCAGGCCCGAGGTGATGCAGATCTCGGCAAAGTCGATCCCGTCAAGGATCTCCCGCAGTGCCGCGTCGTCGACATGGACGACGGGCGAGGCCTGCAGCGACGAGCCGATCCGCTTGTCGCGCCGCGCAAGCTCGAGGGCGCCGGTGACGACACGGCGGGCCTCGCGCACGCGGCGCCACTTCCCGGCCAGCGCATCATCCCGCCACGCCGCGGGCACGTCAGGGAACTGCTCGAGATGCACGCTCGGGGCGGCCTCTCCAAAGCGCGCCCGCCAGACCTCCTCGGCGGTAAAGACGAGGACCGGCGCCAGCCAGCGCACGAGATGATGAAACAGCGCATCAAGCACCGTTCGCGCCGCGCGCCGGCGGATGCTGTCGGCGCGGTCGCAGTAGAGCGCGTCCTTGCGAATGTCGAGATAGAAGGCCGAAAGATCGTTGGTCGCAAACTGGTAGAGCGCCTGGAAATAGGGATTGAAGTCGAAATCGGCGACACAGCGGCGCAGATGCCCGTCGAGCTCGAAAAGCCGGTGCAGGATCAGGCGATCGAGCTCCGGCATGTCCGCGGCCGCAAGGCGTTCGCTCTCGGCAAAGCCGTCGAGGTTGCCGAGAATGAAGCGCAAGGTGTTGCGCATCTTGCGATAGGCGTCGACCTGTCCCTTGAGGATCTCGTCGCCGATGCGCACGTCCTCAAAATAGTCGGTGGCGACCACCCACAGGCGCAAGATGTCGGCGCCATACTGATCGACGACCTTTTGCGGCGCGACGACATTGCCCAGCGATTTCGACATCTTGCGACCCTCGGCGTCCTGCACGAAACCGTGCGTCAGAACCGCCTCATAGGGCGGGCGGCCGCGGCTGCCGCAGGCCTCGAGCAGGCTCGACTGGAACCAGCCGCGATGCTGGTCGGAGCCCTCGACATAAAGCGAGGCCGGCCAGACGAGATCATCGCGTCTTTCGAGCACGAAGGCATGGGTCGAGCCGGAATCGAACCAGACATCGAGGATGTCGGTGACCGCTTCATACGCATCCGCGTCATGTTCGGGGGCGAGAAACCGTCGCGGGTCGCCCTCGAACCAGGCATCGGCACCGCTCTCGCGCACTGCCGCCAGGATGCGTGCGTTCACCGTCTCGTCGACCAGGATCTCGCCGCTTTCGCGGTGCACGAAAAGGGTGATCGGCACCCCCCAGGCGCGCTGCCGGCTGATCACCCAGTCGGGCCGATCGGCGACCATGCCGCGGATACGGTTCCGCGCCCGCGTCGGCACCCAGCGCACGGCGTCGATGCCGGCGAGCGCCTTGTCTCGGAGGCCGGTACGCTCCATCGAGATGAACCACTGCCGCGTGGTGCGGAAGATGAGCGGCGCCTTCGAGCGCCAGCTGTGCGGATAGCTGTGGCGCACACGCGCCGCCGCCAGCAGCGCTCCGGCCTCCTCAAGCAGGCCACAGACCTTGTCGTCGACCTTGTAGACATGGTCGCCGGCGACGAGCGGCACATGGGCAAGAAACCGGCCGTCGTCGCCGACGGTCTCGGGCACCTCGAGGCCGAAGCGCTGGCCAAGCAGGAAGTCCTCCTCGCCATGGCCGGGGGCGGTGTGCACGAAGCCCGTGCCCTGCTCAAGCGTCACATGCTCGCCGGGCAGCAGCGGCACGTCGAAATCATAACCGCGGCCGCGCCAGGGATGGGCGCACAGGGTTCCTTCGAGCTCGCGCCCCTCGAGACGCGCGACAACGCCATAGACCGTGATGCCCGCGCGCGCCGCGAAGTCGGCGAGCAGCGCCTCGGCGACGAGCAGTTTCGCCCCCGCCGCGACCCGTGCGCCCTCGGCGACCTCGTCGACCGCGATCAGCACATAGTCGATCTTCTCGCCATAGGCGATGGCGCGATTGCCGGGGATGGTCCAGGGCGTCGTCGTCCAGATCACGACCTGCGCCCCGGCCAGCGCCGCGCGCCGGCTTTCGATGACCGGAAAGGCAACATCGATCGCCGTCGATTCATGGTCGTGATACTCGATTTCGGCCTCGGCCAGCGCGGTCCTCTCGACCGGCGACCACATCACCGGCCGGACGCCACGATAAAGCGCACCGGAGGCCGCGAACTTCAGAAGCTCGGCGACGATCGTCGCCTCGGCCTCGAAGGTCATGGTGGTGTAGGGATTGTCCCAGTCGCCGAGCACGCCGAGGCGTCGGAACTGCTCCTTTTGGCGCTCGATCCAGTGGGCGGCGAAGGCTCGGCACTCGCGGCGGAACTCGACCGGATCCACCTCGTCCTTGTTCCTGCCCTTCTTGCGATACTGCTCCTCGATCTTCCATTCGATGGGAAGTCCGTGGCAGTCCCAGCCCGGCACATAGGGGGCGTCATAGCCGGTCATCTGCCGCGAGCGCACGATGACGTCCTTCAGGATCTTGTTCATGGCGGTGCCGGCATGGATGTCGCCATTGGCATAGGGCGGGCCGTCATGGAGCACGAATTTGGGCCGCCCGCGCGACTGCGCGCGCAACTGCGCATAGAGACCATCGGCCTGCCAGCGCGCGAGCCAGCCCGGCTCGCGCTGCGGCAGGCCGGCGCGCATCGGAAAATCGGTGCTGGGAAGAAACAGGGTGGCGCGATAATCGCGCTTCGCTTCGTCGGCGGACATCGAACGTCCTCGTTATCGTCTTTGCTGTGATCGGAGAATTGCCAATCGGCGCGGGCCCGGCACGCTAGATGTGTGCCGGGACCATAATTCGCGTGCAGCGCCGGGTCCATGTCCCTGTCATGGCCGCCTTGTAGCAATGCCGCGACAGGCGGGCAAGGGATGGATCAATCGACGGTGCGGTCCGCCGCCGGCGGCCGCGGATGTGCCGCGAGATAATCGTCAAGGGTCGGCGGCAGAAGGGGCGTCCGGGCATTGGCGGGGTCCGCGAGACGGCGGCGCGCCTCATCGCAGTCGCGGGCCATCTGCAGTTGCAGCGACTCGACGCTGCCGAAGCGCTCCTCGGGGCGCAGGAAATCGACGAATTCGACCCGCAGATGCCGATCATAGAGATCGCCTTCGAAGTCAAAGAGGTGCACCTCGAGCAGCGGATCGCCATTGTCGAAGGTCGGCCGCCGGCCAAAGCTCGCGACGGCGTCGCGGACCCGCTCCTCGTGCTCGATCATGACACGCACCGCATAGATCCCGTATCGCGGGTGAAGGGCCTCGCCGAGCGCCAGATTGGCGGTCGGATAGCCGAGCGCGTGCCCGCGGCGGTCACCGGCGATGACATGCCCCGAGACCGCCCACCAGTGCCCGAGGATATCCGCCGCCGCCCGCGGTGCACCACTACGCAGCAGATCACGCACCTCCGAGGAAGAGCAGATCACCGCTTCGCCCCCGCGCGCGCTGATGCGCACCGGCTCCATCACGGTCACGCCGAAGCCCTCCATCTCTCCCATCCAGCGCAGCATGTCGACACCGCCGGCGCGGCCGCGGCCGAAGCGGTAGTCGAAGCCGACCACGACATGAAGCGCCTCGAAGCCGGCGACGAGACAGTCGAGGACGAAATCCTGGGGCGGCATCGAGGCAAGGCTTCGGTCGAAGACGAGCGAGCCGAGAATGTCGACCCCGAAATGGGCGAGCAGCCAGGCCCGCTCGCGAAAGGGGGTGAGGCGAAAGGGCGGATCATTGGGCCGGAAGAAGCGGCGCGGATGCGGCTCGGTGGTGATCACCGTCAGCGGCAGTCCCATCTCGCGAGCAAGCCGGCCGGCCTCGCCGACGACCACCTGATGACCGCGGTGAAAGCCGTCGAAATTGCCGAGTGCGGCAACGCAGGGCCGGAACGCGCGGTCAAGATCCCGGGGATGGCGTAGGATGTCCACGAACAGTTCGTCCCTCGATGGAGGCCCGGGCCGGGCCGTCACCCCGCGTGTCGCCGCCGGCCGCGGCGGGCGCAGCTTTAGCAGCACCGCCCGCAGGCGACAAGGCGGCGCCGGCGGCGCATTTCGTCGCGGCAAAACGTTTTGGATCGCAATTAACCAGTTTTTTAGAGCCCGCGACATAGGGTGCCTTGTCCATTCACCGGCGGGGCCGCCCCCCGCCCGATCACAAGTGTTTTGCCAAGGGTTTGCATGACTATGGCGGTAGACAAGACGATGCCGATCCTGATCGTCGACGATTACAAGACGATGCTCCGGATCGTCCGGAACCTGCTCAAGCAGCTCGGCTTTGATAATGTCGATCGCGCCCGTCACCGCCGAACCTCGCCTTTTCGGAGCACCTGCCCAGAGGCTTTACTTTCCCATGGGCCACAAATAACATACTTGAGATATATCAGCCATCGGGGAAGTGAGCGG
>JBHHTO010000027.1:0-17105 GCA_046753425.1 Rhodothalassiaceae bacterium
GGCGCGCTTCGCCAATTATCTGCTGCCCGAGCTCAGGGGCCGCGTGGTATTGCGGCGGAACTCACACCGCTTTGCGGGATTCGTGGTGCTCAAGGCGCCCGATGTTCCCTCGGTGCTGGTCGAGATGGGGTACATGTCCAACCGCGACGACGCCCGCTTTCTCGGCTCGACAAAGGGGCGGAAAGCGATCGCTGCGGCCCTCGTCGCCGCCATTGACCGCTATTTCAGTGCCGTCGAGCGGGAGCAATTCTGACCCGGCCAGTGGCGGACGGCCACACGGGTGCCATATTGCTCCTCTAACACCGGGTGCGGGAAGGCGTGGGCGAATGGCCGCCGGCCGCGGGTGGCGAGACGATTTCCGCAGGCGCTTCGATCCGCTATAGTGCAGACCAGCCGGCATGATCCGAAAACGACATATCGTCCTTCGCAGCCTGATCTGGCTGGGCGGCGCCGCGGTTCTCGGCGCCATCGCTGCGGTCGTGGGAACGATCGTCGTGCTGCTGACGCTTGGCCGCGACCTCCCAGACTACAGGCAGCTCGCCACATACGACCCGCCGGTGCTGAGCCGGGTTCATGCAGGGGACGGGTCACTGCTCACCGAATTCGCGCGCGAAAAGCGGCTCTTCATACCGATCGAGTCGGTACCGCAGCACGTCGTCGCCGCCTTTCTGTCGGCGGAGGACAAGAATTTCTACGAGCATTCCGGCGTCGATTTCATGGGTGTGCTGCGCGCCGCGCTGGTCAATGTCCGCAATGTCGTCACCGGGCGGCGCCCGGTGGGTGCCTCGACCATCACGCAGCAGGTGGCGAAGAACTTCCTGCTCACCAACGAGGTCTCGATCGAACGCAAGATCAAGGAGGCGATCCTCGCCTTTCGCATCGAGCACGCTTATTCGAAGGATCACATTCTCGAGCTTTATCTCAACCAGATCCTGTTCGGGCGTGGATCCTATGGCCTCGCCGCGGCCGCGCTCAACTATTTCGACAAGGCGGTCGACGAGCTGACGCTGGCCGAGGCCGCCTATCTCGCGGCCCTGCCAAAGGCGCCCTACAATTATGATCCCGTGCGTCATCATGCGGCAGCGATCGCGCGGCGCAACTGGGTGCTCGCGCGCATGCACGAGAACGGCTACATCTCGAAGCAGGAGATGGAGGCGGCGCAGGCCGAGCCGCTCGGCATACGACCGCGCACCCTCGAGCACCGCTTCCGGGCCGATTATTTCGTCGAGGAGGTGCGTCGCGAGCTCGTCGAGCGCTTCGGTGCGGCCACGCTCTATGACGGCGGCCTGTCGGTGCGCACGACGCTCGAGCCGCGGCTCGAGGCCATCGCCGAGACCGCGCTCCGGCAGGGACTGATCACCTATGACCGGCGCCACGGCTGGCGCGGGCCCATCACCCGGCGCTCGACAAGTGGCGACTGGGCGACGCGCCTTGCCAATGTGCCGCAGCCGCTCGGCATCGAGACCTGGCGGCTGGCACTCGTTCATGACGTGCGCGCGCAGGGTGCTGTCATCGGATTCGCCGACCACAGCTTCGGCTTCGTCCCCTTCTCCGAAATGCGATGGGCGCGGCCCTGGCGCCCTGGCCAGCGGGTCGGCCCCGTCCCGAAGGACCCCGGCGAGGTCCTGCAGGTCGGTGACGTGATCGCCGTCGAGCCGCTGGGCGCGGCGGCCGAGGGCGTGACGCTCAGCGACTTCTTCACCGCCGATGGCGAGGCGGTGGGGCAGGTGCCGGCCTATGGGCTGCGCCAGGTCCCCGATATCGAGGGCGCGCTGGTCGCGCTCGATCCCCATACCGGGCGCGTTCTCGCCATGGTCGGCGGCTTCGATTTTTCGCAGAGCCAGTTCAATCGGGCGACGCAGGCGCGCCGGCAACCCGGTTCCGCCTTCAAGCCCTTCGTCTACACGGCGGCGCTCGAGGCCGGCTTCACGCCGTCCTCGCTGGTGCTCGACGCCCCCTTCGTCATCGATCAGGGCGAGGGGCAGGGCAAGTGGAAGCCGCGCAATTCCTCGAATCGCTTCTACGGCCCCTCGACGCTCCGTCTCGGGCTTGAGAAGAGCCGCAACCTGATGACCGTTCGCGTGGCGCAGTATATCGGCATGGACCGGGTCATCGATGTCGCACGCCGCTTCGGGCTCGGGGCCGACATGAAGCCGACGCTCGCCTACGCACTCGGGGCGGGTGAGGTGACGCCGCTCGAGCTGACCGCCGCCTATGCCATGTTCGTCAATGGCGGCAAGCGGATCCACCCGACGCTCATCGACCGCATCCAGGATCGCCATGGCCGCACCATCTACAGGCACGACACACGCCCCTGTCCGGGCTGCGATGCGGCGGAATGGACCGGGCAGCCGCCGCCCGATATTCCCGACGATCGCCCGCAGATTGTCGATCCGCGCATCGCTTACCAGATCGTGCACATGCTCGAAGGCGTGGTGCAGCGCGGCACCGGGCGCCGCATCGGCACGCTCGGCATCCCGCTCGCCGGCAAGACGGGGACGACCAATGACGCCTTCGATACCTGGTTCGTCGGCTTCTCCCCCGATCTCGCGGTCGGGGTCTTCGTCGGCTTCGACCAGCCGCGGTCGCTCGGCCCCGGCGAGGAAGGCTCGAGCGCGGCGGCGCCCATCTTCCGCCGGTTCATGGCCGAGGCGTTGAAGGGGCAGCCGCCGATCCCGTTTCGCATTCCCGACGGCATCCGTCTGGTGCGCGTCAATGCCGCAACCGGTCTGCCGGCGCGGCCGGGCGAGAAGAACGTCATCCTCGAGGCCTTCATTCCCGGCACCGAACCCGATCCGTCGAAGATGGCCGTGCTTGACGGTCCGGGCTCGCTGGGGCAAGAGGGCACCTTGCGAAAGGGCACCGGCGGTCTTTATTGAAGTCTGGCCCCTGTCGCCTTCGAACAGAAACGAGGACAGCCATGCGCGCCGAAGCCCAGGCTCTGGTGGACAAGATCAAGCAGTCGCTGGCACTGCTGAGGAGGCATCTTTGACTGGGATGCCGCCCTTGACCGCCTCGACGAACTGAACAGCGAAGTCGAGAATCCCGACCTCTGGGACGATCCCGATCGCGCACAGGCCCTGATGCGCGAGCGCACGCGGCTGGACGCCGCGATCACGGCCTGTCGCGATATCGAACGCGAGCTTGCCGACACCGTGGAGCTGATGGAACTCGCGGAGGCCGAGGGCGATGAGGGGCTTGTCGAGGAAGGCGTGCGGGCACTCGAGAAACTTGCCGCCCGCGCGCGCGAGAAAGAGATCGAGAGCTTGCTTTCCGGTGAGGCGGACGCCTCGGACTGCTATATCGAGATCCACTCCGGCGCCGGCGGGACAGAGAGCCAGGACTGGGCCGAGATGCTTCTGCGCATGTACATGCGCTGGGCCGATCGCCGCGGCTTCAGGACCGAAATCATCCATTACGCACCGGGCGAGGAGGCGGGCATCAAGTCGGCGACGATCCTGGTTCGCGGCGAAAATGCCTATGGCTGGGCGAAGACCGAATCCGGGGTTCACCGGCTGGTGCGCATCTCGCCCTTCGACAGCTCCGCGCGCCGGCACACGAGCTTCGCCTCGGTATGGGTCTATCCGGTCGTTGACGACACCATCGAGGTCACTGTCGAGGACAAGGACCTCAAGGTCGACACCTACCGCTCGTCCGGTGCCGGCGGCCAGCATGTCAACAAGACCGACAGCGCCGTCCGCATCACGCATATTCCGACGGGCATCGTCGTCGCCTGCCAGAACGAGCGCTCGCAGCACAAGAACCGGGCCACGGCGATGAAAATGCTCAAGGCGCGCCTCTATGAGCGCGCGCTGCAAAAGCGGGAGGAGGAAGCGGCGGCCGCCGAGGCGCAGAAGAGCGACATCGGCTGGGGGCACCAGATCCGCTCCTATGTCCTGCAGCCTTATCAGATGGTCAAGGACCTGCGCACCGGCGTCGAGACGAGCCAGCCCGACAAGGTCCTCGATGGCGACATCGACACCTTTCTCGCCGCGGCCCTTGCCGCGCGCGTGCACGGTGAGAGCGGTCCCTCGGACAGCGATGCGGCTGCCCGCGAGGGCCTGGCCGACGTCTAGTCCGTGCCTTGCGCGACCGGCCCTGCCGGGAGCGGTGATCCGGGGTCGAAGCGGGTGCCGCCGGTCATCGGCTCCGGCACGCCGGTGGTGCGGGGAAAGCTGATCGGCAATCCTGCCAGGCTGCGGATCGCGAGATAGGCGAAAAGCTCGGCTTCCAGGGCATCGCCATTCCAGCCGAGCGCCTCGACAGGACCGACGGGCACACCGAGTACGCGCGCAAGCCCGGCCATCAGCGTTGCATTGTGGCGGCCACCGCCGGTGACATGCCAGGCGGCAGCCGGCGCCGGGAAGAATTGGCTTGCGCGGGCGATGGCGGCGACGGTGAAGGCACTCAGCGTTGCCGCCCCGTCGGCGGTGGACAGACCCGCGACGGCGGCGCCCGCGAACGCATCCCGGTCCAGCGACTTGGGCGGCGGACGGTCGAAGAAGGGGTGCGCGAGCAGGCCTTCGAGCACGTCGCGGTGCACCTGCCCGCTGCCGGCGAGCCTGCCCCCTTCATCGAAGGGGCGGCCCGTGCGCGCCCGCACCCAGTCATCGATGAGCGCATTGCCAGGTCCGCAATCGAAGGCGAGAAGGCCGCTCCCGGGCGGGCGTGCGGGGTCGAGCCAGGTGACATTGGCGACGCCGCCGAGATTGAGGGTCGCGACCGGTCGGGGGCGCTCGCCGCTCGCCCGGTAGCGGGCATGATGATAGACCGGCGCCAGCGGTGCGCCCTCGCCGCCGGCGGCAATGTCGCGCCGGCGCAAGTCGGCGATGACCGGAATGCCGGTCGCATGTGCGAGAAAGCCGGCGTCGCCGAGCTGCCAGCTCAGCCCCTCGGCGGGGCGATGGATCATGGTGTGGCCGGAAAAGCCGATGACGTCGATTGCTGCCGCATCGATCCGTGCCGCGGCGAGGAGCGCGCGCACAGCGGCGGCGTGAAGCTCGGTCAGCTCATGCGCGAGCCCGGCGAGCGCCTCCTCCGCCTGACGGCCCCGGGCGGCCGCCAGCACCACGCCCTCGGCGAGCCGCTGCCGGAATGCCGCGTCATAGGGAAGGGTCAGTGCCGGGCCGGTGGTGATGGCGTCCATGCCATCGCTGCTGAGAAGCGCCGCATCGATGCCGTCGCGGGAGGTCCCGCTCATCAGTCCGATCGCCCGACGGAGTCTTGCCATTGGCTTTTCCCGTTCGGCGATTGCCCGATGGCCGTCCGCCATGCTAGAGGCGCGGCCAGTCGCCGACACGAGCAACATGGCCGGAGCCGATGAGCGCCTTCAAGTCCGAATTCCTGCGCACGCTCGATGCGCGCGGCTTCATTCACCAGGTCACCGACGCCGAGGGGCTTGACCGTCTTTGCACCACCCCCGGTGTTCCCGCCTATATCGGCTTTGACTGCACGGCGCCGTCGCTGCATGTCGGTTCGCTGGTGCAGATCATGATGTTGCGCTGGGCACAGCGCTGCGGACTGAAGCCGATCGTGCTTCTCGGTGGCGGCACCACCAAGGTCGGCGATCCGTCGGGCAAGGACGAATCGCGGCAGCTTCTGGGCGAGGACGAGATCGCGGCCAACATGGCCAGCATCCGCCGCATCTTCGATCGCTTCCTCGATTTCGGCGACGGTCCGTCGGATGCGATTCTGGTCGACAATGCGGAATGGCTCGACCGGCTCGAATATATCCCCTTTCTGCGCGACATCGGCCGTCACTTCACGATCAACCGCATGCTCGGCTTTGAGTCGGTGCGCCTCCGGCTCGAGCGTGAGCAGCCGCTCACCTTTCTCGAATTCAATTACATGATCCTGCAGGCGTACGATTTCCTCGAGCTGGCGCGGCGCTATGGCTGTCGCCTGCAGATGGGCGGTTCCGACCAGTGGGGCAATATCGTCAACGGGATCGAGCTCACACGCCGGGTCGAGGGGATCGAGCTTTACGGTCTCACCACCGGTCTCATCACCACAGCCGACGGCGCCAAGATGGGCAAGACGGCACGGGGCGCGGTGTGGCTCAATGAGGATGCCCTTTCGGCCTACGACTACTACCAGTTCTGGCGCAACACCGCGGATGCGGATGTCGGGCGCTTCCTGCGCCTGTTCACCGAACTGCCGCTCGCCGAGATCGATCGCCTTGCGGCCGCCGAGGGCGCCGCCCTCAACGCCGCGAAGAAGGTGCTCGCCTTCGAGGCGACGCGCCTTGCCCGTGGAGAGGCGGCGGCCGCGGAGGCCGAGCGGACGGCGATCGAGACCTTCGAGAAGGGTGCCGCCGCCAGGGGTCTGCCGACGGTTGCCGTGCCGGCGGCCGAGCTTGCGGCCGGCATTGCTGTGCTTGATCTGTTCGTCGCCGCCGGACTTGCCTCATCGAAGAAGGAGGTGCGGCGCCTGATCGCGCAGGGCGGCGCCCGCCTCAATGACAGGCCGATCACCGACGAGGGACGGCGGGTCGGCGAGGCCGATCTCGTCGACGGTGCGGTCAAGCTGTCGGCGGGCCGGAAGCGGCACGCACTGGTCCGCCCGGCATGAGCTTCAGCCGCCGGGGGGTTCTTGCGGCGCCTCGTCCGGCGACGGAGCCACAGGCTTCTCGATTTGCCCCTTGCTGCCGGTGAAGGGCCGGCGCAGGATTCCGGGAAGGACACCGGTCATCGTGCTGACGCTGATCTTGGGGTCGTCCAGCCTCCCCTTGATCCGGTAGGCGAAGGAGAAAAGACCGCCGCCTTCGCCGCCGCTGAACAGCCCGCCTACGAGCGGCAGCTTGCCGAGCGCCGAATTGAGCGAGTAGGCGGGTACGATGAGGCCATTGACGTTCACCTGCCTGAATCCCGCATCGAGCTGCCCCTCGAGGGTGAGACCGAGTTTCGCACCGCTGGCGCGGGCATTCTCGATATCGATGATTTCGTTCCGCACCACGAAGGGCAGTTCCATGCGGTCGAAGTGCAGCCCCGCGTCACCGATATAGGAATCGAGACGGCTTCTTGCCTCCGGGTCCCCCGCGACATGGATGGACCCGCTTTTCACCACCCGCACGTCCTCGAGCGTGGCCAGGCCGTCGATCGCGACCCCCGGACCCTCGCCCTCGAGCCGGGCCTCGACGGTAAGTTCGCCGCCTTCCGCCTGATCGAAGATGCCGAGGCCGCGGAAGGCCCGCCCGGCATCGGCCGCGACCAGGCGGAAGCGGCGCCCACCGGCCTCGTCGGCCGCGTCATCGGGGGCGAGCGACATTGCGAGGTGGCCGTCGCCGGCGATTCCTGCCGAGAGTTGGGCATGGCGCCAGCGTGCGGGCGACCGTTCGGCGGCAAGTTCGAGATCCTCGAACACCTCGCCGCCGAGCACCAGGACACGATCGGCATGAAGCGACAGCGACAAGGAGTCGGCCGCTCCGCCCTTGCCTGCAGCGCCGAAGTCGACCTCGGCCAGCAGGCCGCGGGCATCGAGCGTCGGGCCGGTAAAGGCGATCTGTAGGCCGCCGTCGCCCCGGCGAGCGAATTGCAGTGCCCCGGACGTTTCCCCGAGCCGCAGCGGGTCGAGCGCGGCGGCAAGAAGCGCGCCCGATCCGGCGTCGAGTTCGAATGCCCCGGCGAGCCGGTCGTCACCCGCGGCGAGGCCAAGGCGGTGCACGCGGATGCGATGCGGGTCGCGAAAATCGAGAGCGGCATGGAGCGTGGCCGGCCTGCCGAGGGGCTTCTCCCAGTTGAGGGCCGGCACCGTCAGCAGGGCGCTGCCGAGGTCGAGCTTGAGCGCTCCGTCCTCAAGGCGGGTGCCGTTTCCGGCCAGACGCAGGTCAAGCGTCGCCACGCCCTCCAGGATCCCGGCGGCGTCGATGCCGAGGGATTCGAGTGCGTCCGGCGTCAGATCGGCGCCGACACGATAACGGCTGGAGGGACCCTCGCTGGCATCAAAGCGCTCGTGCCATGACAGGGTGACGGGAATCCCGGCGATCTGTGCCGGACCGGTGGCGCTGAGCCCCGCATTGTCGACGACCAATCGGAGCTGCCCCTTGCTGAGACCGTGGCCAGCGAGGAGATCGGGGATCGACAGCTCCTCGATCGCGGCCTCGAGGCCGAGCTCGACATCCGCCAATTGCGCGTCCCTGAGGAGCGGCAGCGTGATGCGGGCCTCGGCCGCGGCCTTGCCGGCGACGCTGTCGGGCGCAATCCCGAAGGCCGTGGCGTATCCCAGCGGTGGCGAGTCGATGAGGCGGAGGACTTGCGGCAGGGCACCGTCGAGTCGGATGTCGATGACGCCGGTATCGACACCCGGCCTGTCGAATCCGGCGAGCAGGACCTCGGACCCGGCGACCGGGAGGCCGCTGATGGTGCCGTTGGCGAAGCCGAGCTGCAGCTCGGCTGCGCTCAGGTGGCCGCTCCCGCTTGCCCCGACGAGCGGCGGCATCGGTCGCAGATAATGGCCGACGAGACCGGAAAAGCGAAAGTCGAGTCGCAGGCCATCGGCGGGAAACGGATCGTCGGGCCCGGGCCAGGACGGAAGCTCGAGTGCGACCGCGGCATGGTCGATGAGCCCGGCCTCGATATTGGCCGCAATCCAGTCGCGCGCCCCGGCCGCGAGGCCGAGCGGCCAGTAGCGGACGAGATCCGGTACCGCAAGCGGCCCGAAGCCGCCGCAAAGACGAAGCGCCATCTCGCCGGCGCCCTCCGGCCCGAGCCGCCCGACAAGCCGCAGGCTGTTGCCGGCGAATTCGAGCGCCAGCTCGCGGACCTCAATGCGCCGGGCGCTGTTATCATAGGCGAGCGCGAGGCGGGCGCCGTCGAGCGCCACCGGGTCGGGATAGTATGGCCCCCAGGCGATGGATCCGGCGCCAGCATCAAGGGCGAGCCCGGCCCTGAGGATGGTCCCGTCGGCATCCGCATCCGCCGTCAGGTCGAGGTCGAGGGGCAGGCGGGTCGCGGCAAATCCGGCGGGCAGGAGACCGGCCCGCGCGAGTTCGGCCGGCACGATGCCGCGCATCCTGAACAGCATCTGTTTCTCGCCCTGGCGCACCAGCGTCGCCGCAAGGGACGCACCGGCGGCTGTTCCAGCGGCGAATTCCGCCTGCACCACAAGGCGGCCAGAAGTCCGACTTGCGGTGATGCGCCCCTTGTGGAGCGCAAGCACGGGCGTCCCGCCTTCGTCGAGAAGCGTCAGCGCCGCCGAGCGGACCGCGAGCCGGTGTGGGGCCGAACGCGCAAGCGCGTCGATCCATGCCGTCGCCGCGGGCGGGAGACGAAGCGTGCCGCTTTCGCGTGGCAGCCCCCCTGTGACCACCGGCGCCGGCCATCCCGCCGGCGGGCGCAGGCTTGCCTTGCCCCCGAGCCGCCCGATCTCGATGCGGCGCAGGCGCAGCAGGGGATCGACACCGAGACGTATGTCGTCGAGCGCAATTGTCGTGCCCGCACGCGCGATCCTCGCCTGCGACAGCAGGATGTCGAAGCCGGGGCGGGTAGCGTTCCAGGCGAGGAGCGGATTGTCGATCTTGACACGTCCACCGGGCAGCCGCCCTGCAAGGGCCTTCTCGATCTGCGGGGTCAGCCCGGCGATCGGCACCGGGCCGAGTGCAAGCCGTGCGGCAAAAAGGGCAATCACCGCGGCAAGGACGAAGAGCGCCACGATGAGGACCTTCATGCCTGCTTTCAGCCGTGCCGCCACGCACGCCTCCTTTCCCGTCTTGACCCTGCCTTGCCGCCCTGCGCATGGTGAGCGGGCCGGACGTCTCCGGCGCCGCGCCCGGTCCCGCTCGGGCCTTCTATCGGCTGGGACTCGCCATGGCCATCGCAATTCGCCGCCTACCGCAGCCATTCGACCGCAATAAGGCCGAACAGGCGATTAACGATGTCTTGAACCGATTGTCAGAGGCAGGCCCGGAGGCGGCCATGCGCCTTGAGGAGCCGGTGCGGGCACTCATCGCCGCGCTTGCCGGCAACAGTCCCTATCTCCGGCGCACGATCCTCGCCCATCCCGCGCTGCTGCCGGATCTTGTCGCACTGGGACCGGACGCCCTGTTCGCGCGCGAGATCGCAGCGCTCGACCGCGCGGCGACCGAGGCACCGGGGGTCGAGGCACTGATGCGTCTTCTGCGACGACACCGGGCACGGATGGCGCTGCTCGTCGCCGCCGCGGATGTCGCCGCGCTGTGGCCGCTCGAGCGCGTGACGCGGGCGCTGAGCGACTTTGCCGAACGCGCCGTCGGGCATGCTCTCGCCCATCTCCTGTTCCGGCGCATGCGGCAGGGCGAGATCGCCTGGCCCGGACGGGCGTTCGAGCGACCGGAGCCCGCGATCGCCGAGGGCAGCGGACTGATCGTGCTCGGCCTCGGCAAGCTCGGTGCGCGAGAGCTCAACTATTCGAGCGATATCGATCTCATCGTCCTCTATGACGAGGAGGTCGTGCCCTATCGCGGCGAACGTGCGCTCGGCGAGGCGATGGTCCGCCTGACCCAGGAGCTCGTGCGCATCCTCGAGACGCGCACCGCCGACGGCTACGTCTTCCGCACCGATCTGAGATTACGCCCCGATCCCGGCGCGACGCCGGTGGCGCTGTCGGTGGGAGCAGCGGAAACCTATTACCAGAGTGTCGCCCTCAACTGGGAGCGGGCGGCGATGATCAAGGCGCGCCAGATCGCCGGCGACCGGGCGGCCGGCGAGGCCTATCTCGACCGTCTCGCGCCCTTCATCTGGCGGCGGCATCTCGACTATGCCGCGATCGAGGATATCCACGCGATCAAGAACCAGATCCATCGCCATCACGGGCATCGCGGCATCGATCTGCCCGGCCTCGATATCAAGCTCGGTCCCGGCGGCATCCGCGAAATCGAGTTCTATGCCCAGATCAACCAGCTCATCCATGGCGGACGCGACGAGAGCCTGCGTGTCCGCGACACGCTGGGGGCACTGGACAGGCTTGTCGCGCGCGGGCGGATCGCGGCCGATGTGCGCGATGACCTGCGCGCGGCCTATATCTTCTACCGCACGCTCGAGCATCGCCTGCAGATGATCGACGATGTGCAGACCCATCGCCTGCCGAAGGACGACGAGGGACTCCGCCATGTCGCGACCTTCATGGGCTTCGACGACCGGGCGACGTTCGAGAGCCGGCTCAGGGCGCATCTCGGGCGTGTCGCACGGCATTATGACGCCTTGCTGCCACACCGCGCGGCAGCGGGAGAAGCGCCGGCTTCCGATGCGATCGCAGAGTTGTTGGCGGACAAGGGTTTCGCGTCACCGGAGAACGCCCTCGCCATCATCGAGCGCTGGCGCCGCGGGCGCTATCGGGCGCTCAGGACGGAGCGCGGCCGCAAGCTGCTGGAGGCGAGCCTGCCGCGCATCATCGAGGCCTTCGCCGCGACCGCGGAGCCGGACCAGTGTCTCGCCCGCTTCGATCATTTTCTCGCCAAGCTGCCGGCGGGAATCCAGCTTTTCTCGCTGTTCCAGTCGAACCCGTCGCTCTTTCGTCTGATCGCGCGCGTCATGGGCATGGCCCCGGTGCTCGCCGAGCGTCTTGCCCGCCGGCCGCAACTGATCGATACCATCCTCGATCCCGATTTTTTCGCGCCGTTGCCTGATCGCGCGACGCTCGAGCGGGAATTTGCCGCCGCCCTTGCCCGCGCCCGCGACTATGAGGACCTGCTCGACATCGCGCGCCGCTGGGCCGAAGACCGCCGCTTCCAGCTCGGTGTCCATATCCTCGAGGCGCTGACCCATGTGCGCGCCGCGAGCGAGTTCATGACCGATCTTGCCGAAGTGACGCTGTCCGGCCTCATGCGGCCGGTGCGCGCGGCCTATGAACGGCGGCATGGCGCCTTTCCCGGCGGCGCGCTGGCGGTGGTGGCGATGGGCAAGTTCGGCGGCCGGGAGCTGTCCTTCGCCTCCGATCTCGACCTCATCCTGCTCTATGACGTCGAAGGCGGGGTCACGGAATCGGACGGACCCCGTCCGGTTGCCGCGTCGCGCTATTTCAGCGGCCTCGGCCAGGCCCTGCTGACGGCGATGACGGCGCTCACGCCGGAGGGACGCCTGTGGGAGGTGGATACCCGCCTGCGGCCCTCGGGCAGCGCCGGACCGCTTGTCGTCACCGTGGAGACCTTCGTCGACTATTATGCCGAGCGGGCCTGGACATGGGAGCATATGGCGCTCACCCGGGCGCGCGTCGTGGTCGCGCCGCCGCGGCTTGCCGCACGCATCCGGGAGAGCATTTCCCGCATTCTGACGCGGCAACGGGATCTGCCGGCGCTGCTGCCGGCGGTCGCCAGCATGCGCGAACGCCTGCGCGCCGAATTCGGTACCGACAACCCGTGGTCGGTGAAGCATGTTCGCGGCGGCTTCGTCGACATGGAGTTCGTGGTCCAGTTCCTGCTTCTGTGCGAGGGCGCGCGCAATCCCCGGATCTTTGCGCCGCGTCTCGACGACTGCATCGACAATCTGGTGACGGCAAAGGTGCTCGATGTCGTCGACGGTGAGACCATGCGCGTGGCGCATGGCCTTTATCATGCCGTGCAGGGCCTGCTGCGCCTTACCGTCGGCGATGCACCGACGCCGGAGGATTTTACGCCCGATCTCGAGGCCGCCCTCGTGCGGGCCACCGGTCGCGGCGACTTTACGCGGCTTCGATCGGACCTTATCTCGGCGCAGACGGCCGTCGCCCGCATCTATGACCGCATCATCGCGGGGCCGGCGGCCAAGCTCGCGACCTCGAACAGGGAGAGTATGAGATGAGCCTCGACGTCGGTGATCCTGCCCTCGATTTCGCGTTGCCTGCCGATGGCGGCGACACCATCCGCCTGTCCGATCTCCGGGGCCGCATCGTGGTGCTGTATTTCTATCCCAAGGACAACACGCCGGGCTGTACCACGGAGGCACGGGAGTTCTCGGCTCTCGCCGACGAGTTTGCCGCCCTCGGCGCCACCGTTATCGGCGTCTCGAAGGACAGCGTGGCCACGCACGAGCGCTTCCGCGACAAGCACGGCCTGCGCGTCCGTCTGGCCTCCGACGGGGATGGCGCTGTCTGCGACGCCTATGGCGTGTGGCAGGAGAAGTCGCTCTATGGCCGGCGCTTCATGGGCATCGTGCGCTCGACCTTCCTGATCGACCGCGACGGACGGATCGCGCGCCTGTGGCGCAAGGTCCGTATCAAGGGGCACGCCGCCGAGGTGCTGGCCGCGGCAAGGGAGCTGGCATGACGGAGGACAGCATCGGTGCCGCCGCCGTCGCCGTGCTCGCCTGTGCCGATGCCCGTAAGAAGGCGGACCGCAGCCGCGAGATGGCGGAGGCCTGGCGCGCGGGCCGGCTCGCGCCCGTCTGCGACCGGGTGCCGCCCGACCGTCCGGCCCGGCCGGCGCGGCCACGGCTTCTCGATCCCGGCGACATGCCGCGACGGGGTGGGGCGGGCAGCCGCGCCAACCGCATCGCGCTTCTGCATGCGCTGGCCCATATCGAGCTCAATGCCATTGACCTCGCCTGGGATATCATCGCCCGCTTTGGCGCCGGAAAGCCCCGCGCCTTTCTTGACGACTGGGTCGATGTCGCTGACGACGAGGCGCGGCACTTCGTCCTCCTCTCGGAACGGCTGGCCGCACTCGGCGCCGCCTATGGCGATCTGCCGGCGCATGACGGCCTGTGGCAGGCGGCGGTGAAGACACGGCAGGATTTCGGCGCCCGGCTGGCGATCGTGCCGCTGGTGCTCGAGGCACGCGGCCTCGATGTGACGCCGGCAATGATCGAGCGCCTGCGCCGCACCGGCGATCCCGACAGCGCCGCGGTGCTTGAGACCATTCTTGACGACGAGATCGGCCATGTCGCACGGGGATGGCGCTGGTTTGACTGGGCGTGCCGGGAGCAGGGGCGGAATCCGGTCGCGCATTTTCACGCGCTTGTCCGGGCCTATCACGGCGCCGGGCTCAAGCCGCCCTTCAACGAGACGGCCCGGCGCCAGGCCGGCCTTGCCCCCGCCTGCTACCGCCCGCTGGCACAGGGGCCATGCTGAAAAGTCTTGATTTTCTGGCGGTGACAGCCTTTTCTTGCCAGCGGGAGCGCGGGGGAAAGACGCGTTAAGCTCCCTTCAAGGCCCTGCGCGCTATAACTGGGACGGGGCGTCGAAGAGAGGCTGGGAAACGCCGTTGCGGATTCACAGGGCACATATCCGGGATTCTGCGCTTGCGCTCTATCGCCGCCTGTTTCCCGAGCGGCAGATCTTCTTCCGCAGCGAGGGCGAGGTGCATTTCAGGCGTCTGTCGCCGCAGATGCAGGTCACGGCGGCGGCGATCGCGCTCGTCGCGCTGATGTGGATCCTCGCCGTGTCGATCCATTATCTGACCGGGGATGCCCGCCTGGCGGCGAAGGAGCGGGAGCTGCAATATGTGTCGGGTGAGCTCGATGCGCTGCTCGGCGAGCTCGGCCGCCTGCAGAAGGACGCATTGGCCCGGACCAGGAAGGTCGAGCAGCGGCAGCGCATTCTTGATTCCCTGCTCGGCGACCTGCCGGCGGAGGGTGCCGCCGAAGCCGCGACGGCCGGCGACGCGGCAGCGGCCGAAGACGGGACAAGGGCATCCGGGAGGGCGAGCCAGGATCAGGCCATGTGGACCGGGGGGGCGGGCGGCTCGACGGTACTTGCGGCACTGATCGGCGTGTCCGGTGCACGCGCCGGAGCACCGGTGCGGGGGCCTGAATACGATGTCCACCGCGAGACGGGGTTCCTCCTCCGCCGCCTTGACGCGATCGCCGCGAAGCAGGAGGAACAGGCCGCGGCACTGGCCCGGCGCGAGCAGCGGCGCCTCGCGGAGGCGCGGCATCTGGTCGCCCGCCTCGGCCTCGAATTCGACGATCTGCTGGCGAGCGACGTCGTGCCGGCGGTCGGCACCGGCGGCCCGCTGGTCGCGATTTCCGGCGACCAGTCATCGCCGGCATTCCGCGATCTGCTCGATCTCGCGGGCACGCGGCGGCAGTTCGATGCCGCGGTCTTCAGCATCCCGAGCCGCATTCCGGCGGACAACTACTTTGTCTCCAGCCGCTTCGGGCAGCGCCGCGATCCCTTCCGCAAGACCTGGGCGATGCATTCGGGTGTCGATCTCGCGGGCTGGCCGGGCGAGCCGATCCATGCCGCGGGTGAGGGGCTTGTCATCAAGGCAGGGCGCGCGCCGGCCTACGGCCTGATGGTCGAGATCGACCACGGCAACGGCTTTCACACCCGCTATGGCCACATGCGCAAGCTCAAGGTCAAGGCCGGTGCGCGTGTCGATCGCGGTACCGTCATCGGTGAGATGGGGACCAGCGGCCGCTCGACCAGCACCCATCTGCACTGGGAGGTCTGGTTCCAAGGTAAACTTGTCGATCCAATGCGCTTCATGGAGGCTTCAAAGGATGTTTACGCGCTCCAGACCCAAGTCCGCAGCAATGGCTGAGACGACGTCACAGGTCCGTCGCGAGGGAAACGGCGCTCCCTCGATCATCAGCGCCGGTGTTGCCATCAAGGGGGATCTGACGAGCCCCGGCGACATTCAGCTCGATGGCACGCTCGAGGGGGACATCCGCTGCGTTGCGCTGACCGTCGGCGAGTCCGGCCGTGTCAAGGGCACCGTGCGTGCCGATACCGTTGTCGTAAGGGGCGAGATCGTGGGCACGGTCTTCGCCAAGATGGTGCGCCTCGACAAATCAGCGCGGGTCAGCGGCGATCTCACCCAGCGCTCGATCGCCATCGAGGCGGGCGCGACCATCACGGGGCACATCATCCACAAGGAAAAGCCGCTCGATTCCGAGGCCGGGAATACCACCGCCGGTGGGAACAAGGCGCCCCTCATGCCGCCGGAGTCCCGGCCGCGGCCGGTGACATCCGCTTGACCCCCAGGCCCGCCAGCAAGCTGGCCTCTCGCGCCGGCGCCCGGACGGTGCGGCGCTAGCCGAGGCGTTTGTCGAGATAGGCATCGACGACCGCATTGAGCGCGTCGAGGTGCCCTTCGAAGAAGTGGTCCGCACCTTCGATCACCGCATGATCGATGGTGATGGCCTTCTGCTGCTTCAGCTTCTCGACCAGCTTCTGAACCGATCCCGGGCTTACGATGTCATCAGCGCTGCCGTTGACGATCAGGCCCGACGACGGGCAAGGAGCAAGGAAGCTGAAATCGTAATTGTTCGCCGGCGGCGCCACGGCGATGAATCCCTGCACCTCCGGGCGCCGCATAAGAAGCTGCATGGCGATCCAGGCGCCGAAGGAAAAGCCGGTGATCCACGCCCCCTTTGCATCCCGGTGGATGGTCTGCAGCCAGTCGAGCGCCGCCGCCGCATCCGACAGCTCGCCGACGCCATTGTCGAACGTGCCCTGGCTCCGCCCCACACCGCGGAAATTGAAACGGAGAACGGTAAATCCGCGCCGCGCGAAGGCGCGATAGAGGTGATAGACGATCTTGTTGTTCATCGTCCCCCCATATTGCGGATGGGGGTGGAGAATCAGCGCCAGCGGCGCATCCGCGCTCTTGCCCGGCTGATAGCGCCCTTCAAGGCGGCCGTCCGGGCCATTGAAAATGACATCGGGCATGGTGGGAAAAACTGCTCCGGATCGAGTGGACGCGGCGATGATGCTGTGATCACTTGAGGCCCCTCAAGGCGGGGCGGGCCGGCCCTTATATAGCGATCGCGCCCTTTCGCGCAAGTCGCTCCGGCACCGGCCCTTTTTGACCAATGTTGGGCCGGGGTGCCCCGTTGCGATTGCAACCGCCGGCGGGGAGCGCTATCTGATGGCGGATGACCGAGGCGCGCATCTATCTCGATCACAATGCGACGAGCCCGCTCTGCGCGCCAGCGCGGGCGGCGATGGCGGAGGCCTGTGAGCTGTTCGGCAATCCCTCCTCGGTGCACAGCGAGGGACGTGCGGCGCACCGGCTTCTCGATGTCGCGCGCGAGCGCGTCGCCGCGCTTCTGTCGGCCGAGCCGGGCGAGATCGTGTTCACCTCGGGCGGCACGGAAGCCAACAGCATGGCGCTGCAGGGGACAGCGGCGGCGAGCCTCGTCATCTCCAGCATCGAACATCCGAGCGTGCGCGAGGTGGCGCAGCTGGGTGCGGTGCTGGGTCGGGAGTTCGCC
>JBHHTO010000028.1:0-16739 GCA_046753425.1 Rhodothalassiaceae bacterium
GTCTCAACGGCCCCGACGACACCACCGGCCGGACCCGACAGGATGGCGTCGCGGCCGCGGAACTGCGACGCGGCGGCAAGCCCCCCCGAGGATTGCATGAAATAGAGGGGTGCCCGCCCGACCGCGGTCGAGACCCGCTCCACATAGCGCCGCAGCACGGGCGAAAGATAGGCGTCGGCGACGGTCGTCTGACCGCGGGGAACGAGCCGCGCCAGGGGCGAGACCTCGTGGCTCGCCGACACCTGGGCGAATCCGGCCGCGCGGGCGATCGCCGCCGCCTTCCGCTCGTGCCCGGGATAGCGGTAGCCGTGAAGGAATGCGATCGCCACCGCCGCGAGTCCGGCCGCACGCGCTGCAAGTAGCGTCTCGCGCAAGGCCGCCTCATCGAGCGGGGTGAGCACCGTGCCGTCGGCGGCGAGCCTTTCATCGACCTCGGCAACTCTGGCATAGAGCGGCGGCGGCCGCTCGATGCGGAGCGCGAAGAGCTGCGGGCGGTTCTGCTGCGCGATGACGAGCGCGTCGCGGAAACCACGCGTGATCAGGAGCAGCGTCGGCGTGCCACGGCGCTCGAGCAGCGCATTGGTGGCCACCGTCGTCCCCATGCGGATTGCCGCAACGCGCGCGGCGGGAAAGGGCTCGCCCGGGGCGAGGCCAAGGATACGCCGCATGCCCTCAAGGGCCGCATCCTCATAAAGCCCGGGCGCCTCGGAGAGGAGCTTGTGCGCGCTGAGCCGACCCTGCGGATCACGCGCCACGATATCGGTGAAGGTGCCGCCGCGATCGATCCAGAACTGCCAGCCGGTCATCGCCGCCGCCGGACCCCCACCCTAAACCTGCAACGTGGCGCGGTTCCGCAGCCGGTCATCGAGCGCGATCACGTCTTCATGGCGAAGCGCAAATTGCGTCCAGAAGGCGGCGAGCACCGGCACCGCCGCCCAGAACAGGATCGCCGAGCCCTCGCCATAGGGATGGGCGAGCGTGTTCAGCGTCGTCGCCGTCCCGAAGGCATGGAACAGGAGGAGCAGAAGGTAACTCCACGTCTTCATGAAACCGAGCGCGAAGGCGGCGATGACGAGAAGCTGGACTGTGCCCACAAGCCAGGTCAGGCTTTCCGCGAGTGGAATGCCATAGAAATAGCCGAAGACGCCGGCAGCATGTTCCGGCCGGATGAACTTGTCCAGCGCCCAGATGGTCATGAAGGCGGCGAGCGCCAGCCGCTGCAGCAACAGCGCCCACGCCTTGCCGCGATTGTCGGTTGCGATCATGCGGGCCTCCCATCACCAATCCCCGTCCTCCGGTCCGGAGCCGGGGGACACAGATGAGCACAGCTTGCGCTTCGGGCAAAGCGAATTTGCTTTTTTTGCGCTGTGTCAAGGGCTAGCCTAGCGCCATGGCGTTCTGGGACAGGTTCAAGGCCGCGGCGGCGGGGCTCATCCGGCGTGTCAGCGGCAGCGACGGCGGCGAGGCAGCGACCCGCCGCATCGGTTTCACGATCGGGGTCATCGCCCTCTCCGCGAAGATGGCCAAGGCCGACGGCAGGGTGACGGCGGACGAGGTCGCCGCCTTTCGTTCGATCTTCGATGTGCCGCCGCAGGAGCTCAGGAATGTCGAGCGCGTCTATGATCTCGCCAAGCAGGACACGGCGGGTTTCGAGAGCTATGCGCGACAGCTTGCCCGCATGTTCCGGAACGAGAAGGTCGTCCTCGAGGACCTGCTCGACGCGCTTTTCTATATCGCCAAGGCGGATGGCGTGGTGCACCCCGACGAAATGGCCTTCCTGCGCCGGGTGGCGGAGATTTTCGGCTTCACGCCGGCGTGCTTCGCGCGCATCTCCGAACGCCATATCGGCCCCGACCGGGCCAGTCCCTATGCCATTCTCGGGGTCGCGCCGGATGCCTCGGACGAAGAGGTCAAGGCCGCCTATCGCCGGCTCATCAAGGACAATCATCCGGACCGGCTGATCGCGCAGGGCATGCCGCGCGAATTCATCGCTGTCGCCAATGACCGGCTGGCGGCGATCAACGACGCCTATGAACGGATCATGGCACAGCGCGCGATGCTTCGGCGCGCTACCGAACCGGCCTCGGATACGCTCTGAGAGGATGATCGAACGCCCGTCCCCCAATCGCGAGCCGCGCCCCGCCGGCGTCCGGCCGCATCTCGTCATCCTCCATTATACCGGCATGCCCGGGGCCATGGATGCGCTCGACCGCCTGTGCGATCCGGGCGCCCGCGTCTCGGCGCATTATCTGATCGACGAGGACGGTGCGCTCTACCGCCTCGTCGACGAGAGCGAGCGGGCCTGGCACGCCGGTGTCAGCGCCTGGGAGGGCGAGAGCGACGTCAACAGCCACTCCATCGGCATCGAGCTGCACAATCCGGGCCATGAATTCGGCTACCGTCCCTTCGCCGAAGCGCAGATCGCACGGCTCATCGCGGTGCTGCGGCAGATCGTGCCGCGGTACCGCATCCGGCCATGGCACATTCTTGGCCATTCCGACGTCGCGCCGCAGCGCAAGCAGGATCCCGGCGAGCTTTTTCCCTGGCGGCGGCTGGCGGAGGCGGGCTTCGGACTGTGGCCATCCCCACAGCCGGACAGCGACCTTGTGCCGCCGCTCGCCACGGTGCAGGAGATGCTGCATCGCTTCGGCTACCGCTTGCCGCGTGACGGCCGCGGCGGTCCGGCGACACGCGCCGTCATCGCCGCCTTCCAGCGGCACTGGCGGCCTCAACGGATCGACGGGGTGGCGGATGCGGGAACCATTGCCATATTAGAGCGACTGCTCAAGATGAAGGCGACCGCGACCCGGACTGCAGCGGGCGAGATGCGGCGAGGAGAGAGATCATGACCCTGTTGCGGACAATCCCCTTCACCCTTTTGCTGCTGGCTCCGGCATCCCTTTCGGTGGCGAGCGACCTGCCGCCGGCACGGAACGCGGTCGTCACCTGCCTCGCCGAACCGAGCCGCAACTGCGCGCTTGCCGCAGCGCTGATGGTGACGGCGGACGAGGAGCTGGCGATCACGCGGGCTGACAATCTTGCCGCCATCTCCGAGGCTCTGGCGCATCTCGGCGATATTGATCGCGCCCGCGCCACCGCCGATCTTGCCGTCCAGGCGGCGCGCGATATCGGCCTCAGCGTCGCCACCGAACAGAAGCTCGGCGACATCGTCGGCATCCTTGCCGAGGTCGGGGAGGCCGCACGGGCGATCGAGATCGCCGAAGGGCTGTCTGACCGCTTCCGGCGGGCCAACGCGCTCGGCGCGATCGCCCTCGCCCAGGCCCGCAGCGGCGACCTTTCCGGCACCCAGGCCACCCTTGACAGGATCGCCATCCCCCTTCTTGCGCTCAAATTTGCCGTCGACATGAGCGAGGAGATCGCCGAGAACGGGCAGATCGATGGCGCCACCGCGGCAGCGCTCGAAAGGCGCCTCGGGACGGTCGATCACCGGCTCCTGCGGGCGCTCGGCTATACCCGTCTCGCGGTGCTCAAGGCGCGCGAGGGAGACGTTGAGGATGCGCGCCGGCTGCGCGACATCGCCGCTGCCGAGCGCGACTTTATCCTGGACAATGCCGAGCGGGCCCGCTACTTCGCGGGCCTCGCGCGCGCCGCTCTTGCGCTCGGCGAGAGAGAGGCCTATGCCGATGCGGTGGCCCGGGCGCGCGGGCTTGCCCTGCGCGTGAATGCCGATTTCGACCAGACCATCGCGATCAGCGACGTGGTCGCGGCACTGGCCGCCGGAGGCCGGGTCGATGCGGCGGTCGAGCTGGCCCAACGGGTAACCGACCTTCGCGCCCAGAGCCGCCTCGTCACGCGTCTCGCCGGACGGCGGGCGGCGGCGGCGGTGGTGGTGCCGCTGGCGCGCCATGTTCTCGATGCCGCCAATCAGCACGAATCGCGCTTCGAGCGCGACCGCGCGCGGCTCGCGGTGGCGCGGGCCCTGGCCGCCGTCGGCGCGGTGCCACAGGCCGTCGAGGTCATCGCAGCGATGGAAAACGACGACGCACAGGCGCAGGCGCTGGCCGCGCTCGCCTGGAAGCTCGACTGAGCGCTCAGCCGAGGACGTCGGCCTCGGTCCGGAAGTGACGCACCACGAGGCCCGGCGCGGGCCGCGGGCGCTCCGACGGGGTTCGCCCGGCGCTGCCGAAAAAGAGAAAGCCGGCGATGCGATCCGCTCCATCGAGCCCGAGATGGCGCGCGACACCGGGACTGTAGGCAGGCCAGCCGGTGAGCCATTGTCCGACGAACCCGAGAAGGTGCGCCGCGGTCAGCATCGCCATGCCGGCGGCGCCAGCCGACAGGCGCTGCTCCCATTCGGGGATCGGTCTCGCGTCGGAAGGCGTCGAGGCGAGAATGACGAGCACCGGCGCCTCGCAGGGAAAGGCCGCGAGGCTGCGCGCTGCCGCTTGCGAGGGATTCGGCTCCTCCGCCAGATAGGCGTCGCGAATCACCCGGCCGAGTGCCGCGCGTGCCGCCTCGCGGAAGACGAAGAACCGCCAGGGGGCAAGCTTGCCATGGTCGGGCACGCGTCGGCCGGCGGCGAGAATCCGCTCCAGCGCCGCCTCGTCGGGGCCCGGCGCGACCATGTCCCGGGTCTTCACCGAGCGCCGGCTGAGCATCGCCCCGACGGCTTCGGGGCAGGGCTGGTTGAGCGGCATGGAAAGGCTCCCTCGTGGCACCTGCGTATCAGGCGCAAGACTTGGTCGTTTGCCAGGACAATGCAATAGTCGCATTGCGACGAGGGAAAGGGAGGACCCGATGATCCGATTGCTGACGGGGCTGGCCGCGGCCTTTGTTCTTGCGGCCTGCTCGGAACCTGCGGCGGAAGACAGCCAGGAGCGCGAGGCGGACGCGGCCACGAACACGGCCGCGGTGACGACCGCGACAGCAGGGACCGTCGACCCCGCGAGCGGGATCGCGCTGCCGCAGGGATTCCTTGCCACCGTCTTTGCCCGTGACGTCGGCTTCGTGCGCCATCTCGCGGTGCGCGCCGACGGCGTCGTCTATGGCGCCCTGCGGCGGATGCAGGACGGCGGGGGCATTGTCGCGCTCGCCGACGACGACGCTGACGGCGTCGCCGACCGCAGCGGCTATTTCGGCGATCGTGCCGGTACCGGCCTCGCCATCCATGACGGCTATCTCTATTTCAGCAGCGACAGCGAGATCCTGCGCTACCGTCTCGGGCCGGGCCTCGTGCCCGATAACGCGCCGGAAACGATCGTCTCCGGCTTCCCGTCCCAGCGCCAGCATGCGACGAAGCCGATGACCTTCGACGATGCCGGCAACATGTATGTCACCGTCGGTGCGCCCTCGAACGCCTGTCAGGAGCGCATGCGGACGGCTGGCAGCCCGGGGCTCGCCCCCTGCCCGCAGCGTGATCTGCAGGCCGGCATCTGGCGCTTCGACGCGAACCGCCCGGGCCAGGTACACGGCAAGGACGGCGAGCGCATCGCCACCGGCATCCGCAACGGGCTGGCGATCGACTGGAATGCGTCGGCCGGCGCGCTCTACTTCGCCACCCACGGCCGCGACCAGTTGGGGCAGCTTTTTCCCGAATATTATACCGCTGCCGAGAGCGCCGAGCAGCCGGCCGAGGAGTTTCACCGCGTCGTGCCCGGCGGCGACTATGGCTGGCCCTATACCTATTGGGACCCGCAGCGCGGCGCCCGCATGAAGGCACCCGAATATGGCGGCGACGGCAAGACAGAGGCTGAGGCGGGCAAATACCAGGAGCCGCTCGTGGCCTTTCCCGCGCATTGGGCGCCCAATGATCTCGTCTTCTATGAGGGCGAGGACTTCCCCGAAGAATACCGCCATGGGGCCTTCCTCGCCTTCCATGGTTCCTGGAACCGGGCACCGCGGCCGCAGGAGGGCTATAATGTGAGCTTTGTGCCGATGACCGCCGAGGGCGAGGTGTCCGGCCCCTGGCGCGTCTTCGCCGACGGCTTCAAGGGCAAGGCGGTGCTGGCGAGCCCGGGCGACGCGGCGCATCGCCCGAGCGGGCTTGCGATCGGCCCCGACGGCGCGCTCTTTATCGGCGACGACAAGGCGGGGTGGATCTGGAAGGTCCGCCATGCCGAGCCCTAGCCGGCTGAGCTGCGCCGGAGCGCCCGGCAGCCGCATTGCCTGATCCATGAAACCGGCTTTCGCGCTCGGCACGCAATCACGCGGGCGAATTCCGGCGCCCGCTGTGCTGGCCTTGCTGCTGCTCGCTCCCGGCCAGTCCGCGACCGCCGCCCCGATCGAGGAGATCGTGGTCAGCACCGCCCGCCTGCCGCCGATCGCCGACGATGGCCGCTATGTCACCCGGCTCGACGCCAGCGCCCTTGCGGCCAGTCCCCATGCGCGGCTCGACGCGGCGCTGACGGCGGTCCCCGGCGTCTCCCTCTTCCGCCGCACCTCGTCCCTCGTCGCGCATCCGACGACCCAGGGGCTCACCCTGCGCGGGATCGGACCGAATGGCGCCGGCCGCGCCCTCGTGCTGCTCGATGGCATCCCGCTCAACGACCCCTTCGGTGGCTGGGTCGTCTGGTCGGCGATCGACATGGCGAGCCTCGCCGCCGTCGAGATCCGGCGCGGCAGCGGCGGCGGTGCCTTCGGCAATCAGGCGCTTACCGGCACCCTGTCCCTTGAGACGCGGCGGCCCGCCGATGCGGAATTGCGCCTCTCCGGCCGCCTCGACAGCGACGACACGGTGGATGTCTCGGGAGCGGTCGGTGGCCGGCTTGGCCGCACCGCGCTACTTTTCACCGGCAGCCATTTCGACAGCGACGGCTACATCCTCCTGCCACCGGACCAGCGCGGGCCGGTCGATGTTCCGGCGGCGAGCCGCGCATCGCATGCGGCACTCCTTGGCGAAACCGCACTCGGAGCGCACACCACCCTCGTTTCGCGGCTCGCCTGGTTCGGCGAGCATCGCCGCAATGGCACGCCGCTCGCCGGCAACGCAACGGACGGGCTCGATGCCTCGCTGCGGCTCGTGGTCGATCATGGCCGTACCGGTCCGGGCCTGACGCTGGCGCTCTATGCCACCGATCGCGACTTCTCCAATCTCTTCACGGCCATCGACGAGGATCGGCGGAACGAGCGGCCGGTGCTCGACCAGTTTGCCGTGCCCTCCCGCGCCGCCGGGGCGAGCGCCAGCCTGCGCTGGCCGCTCTTTCGCGCCGACCTGCTCGAGATCGGGGCCGACTGGCGCCGTCTCGAGGGCACCACCAACGAGCGCTTCCGCAATCTCGGCGACGGCTTCACGCGCCTGCGCCGGGCCGGCGGCGACGAACGCTTCGCCGGTCTCTGGCTCGACTATGCCGGACAGCTCACGAGGTCCCTCGGCTGGCAGGGGGGCGTGCGCCTCGATCGCTGGTGGGCGTTCAACGGCGTCCGCCGCGAAAGCGAGCTCGCGACCGGCGCGGCCTTGCGCGACGATGCCATTTCCGATCGTGCCGGCACCCTCGTCAATGGACATCTCGGCCTCCATGCCCGCGTCGGCGCGACAGCGAGCCTGCGGCTGGCGGCCTATTCCGGCTTTCGCCTGCCGACGATCAACGAGTTTTACCGGCCCTTCCGGGTCGGGAACGACATCACCGAAGCCAATCCCGGCCTCAACCCCGAACGTCTCTACGGTTTCGAGGCCGGTGTCCGCTATGCGCCGCGGGACGGCGTGTGGCTGGAAGCGAATGTCTTCCACAACCGGCTCGCCAAGGCGGTGGGCAATGTGACGCTTGCCGTCGGCCCGGGCTTTTTTCCGCCGACCGGTTTTGTGCCCGCCGGCGGCAGCCTGCGCCAGCGTCACAATATCGACCGCATCCGCGCCCGCGGCATCGAGAACGAGATCAGCCTCTCGCCGTTCCCCGGCGTGACCACCGCGATCCGCTATCTTCTTGTCGATGCCCGCGTCCGCCGCAACGATGCCGCGCCGGCGCTCATCGGCAAACGCCTTGCCCAGAGCCCGCGACACACGCTCGCCTTCTCGCTTGGCTATGAGCCACACCCCGAGCTCGGCATCAGGCTCTCCGGGCGGCATGTCTCGAGCCAGTTCGAGGATGATCTCAACAGCCGCCGGCTGCCGGCCTTCACGACGCTCGATCTCGCGCTCGACTGGCGCTTCACGCCGCATATGCGATTCGATCTCGCTGTCGAGAATCTGTTTGACGTCACCATCCTGAGCCGCGTCGACGGCAGCGGACTCGCGGCACGCGCCGCCCCGCGTCGACTAAGCATCGGGCTTCATTACGTTTTGTGATTTTTCTCCGACTCATATTCCCGATTGTGAGAGAATCTTACAAGCCTGTGGGGACGATTTTACGCAATTTTTCTTCACAACAACTGTTGACAGGGAAATTTTCTAGCATATGCTGATGGCGTTGCACTGCGTGTGTAACTGCGGTCCCGATGCGAGCAGACGCTTGCGGTTGCGATTTCGGTCCCGACTTCAAGCGTCGAGCATTCCCCAACCCTGGCCCGCCGTGTTCTCACGGCGGGCCCTTTTCATGCGCCTGACGTCAGTCTGTCTCGACGGCGAGCGCCGACGCCACCGCGGCGCCGCGCGGGACGCGGACCGGCTGCGCCGCCAGCGCATTCTCGAGCGCATCGAGGCAGAGCACGACATTCTCGAGACAGGCCGAGGCTCCCATGAGGCCGATGCGCCAGATGCGTCCGGCGAGCGGTCCGAGACCGGCGCCGATCTCGAGGCGAAAGTTCTCGATCAGGTGGCATCGTACCGCGGCCTCGTCGACGCCGTCGGGAACGCGGATCGCATTGAGCTGCGGCAGGCGGTCCGGCTCGTCGACAAGCGGCTCGAGGCCGAGCGCCCGGAGCCCCGCGATCAGGCGCTGGTGCATGGCCTGATGCCGTGCCCGGGCCGCCTCCAGCCCCTCCTCGAGCAGCATCGAAACCGCTTCCGAAAGTCCATAAAGCGCGTTGACGGGTGCGGTGTGGTGATAACTGCGCCCGCCGTCACCATCCCAGTAGGAGGCGATGAGCCCGAGATCGTGGAACCAGCTCGCGACCGGACGCCGGCGCGCCTTCACCCGTTCCACCGCGCGCTCGGAGAAGGTCACCGGCGCGAGGCCGGGCGGACAGGAGAGGCATTTCTGGCTGCCGGCATAGACGGCGTCGGCGCCCCAGGCATCGACCGCCACCTCGATGCCGCCGAGGCTGGTCACCGTATCGACGATCGTGAGACAATCATGCGCACGCGCAAGCCGGCACAGCGCTGCCGCGTCGGCGCGCACGCCGGTCGAGGTCTCGGCATGCACGAAGGCAAGAACCCGCGCCTCGGGGTGGGCCGCAAGCGCCGCTTCGACCTTGTCCGGATGCGGCGGCCGGCCCCATTCGTCATCGACGGTGACGACTTCCGCACCGAGCCGGCGTGCCATCTCGGCAAGCCGCCCGCCAAAGGCGCCATTGCGACAGATGACCGCCGTCTCGCCGGGCTCGAGCAGGTTGGCAAGACAGGATTCCATGGCCGCGGTCGCCGGTGCCGAGAGCGCGAAGGTCATGCGGTTCGCGGTGCCGAAAAGGACTCGCAGATCCGCCTTCAGCCGCTCCATGAACCCCTGGAATGCCGGGTCGAGATGACCGATCGTCGGTGCCGCCATCGCCTGGCGCACGCGCGCCGGTACGTCGGAGGGGCCGGGGCCCATCAGATGGCGAACGGGGGGCTCGAAGGAAGGCATGTCGCGGGACTCCGTCATCGCAAGATACAAGGGTGCCTGCTTTGTGCCCGATTGCACCGCCGGGGCCAAGTCCGGGCTTGCCATCGCGCAAGGATCGTCATATTGTGCCGATATATATCGACACGATATGCGAGGGAGAAAAACGATGAGACTGGGTCCGTTCCATGCCGGGGTTTTCGCGATAGCGATGCTGGCCGGCAGCACGGCCTTGGCGGCACCGGTATCGCAGTCGCGCGAGGTGCCGGACTTCCGCAAGATCGAGATCAATGGTGGCATGGATGCGACGGTCCGTGTTGGCAAGCCAAAGGCCGTCACCATCCATGCCGATGCCGATGATCAGGAGCGTATCAGGACCGAGGTCCGCGGCAACACGCTGGTCATCAAGATGAAGGGCAATTTCCGCAGCACGCGCGGCATTCGTGCCGAGATCAGTGTCCCGGCGCTTGATGGCTTCGCCATCAACGGCTCCACCGACGCCACGTTGAGCGGCGTCGACGCAAAGCGCGTCGATCTCGGGATCAACGGCTCGGGGGATATCGAGATCTCGGGGACGGGCGGCGAATGCGACTTCGAGATCAACGGTTCGGGCGACCTTATGGCGCGCAATTTCCGCTGCAAGGATGTCGTGGTCGAGATCTCCGGCTCCGGTGATGCCGAGATCTTTGCCTCGGGCGCGCTCGAGGTCGCGGTCTCGGGCTCGGGCGATGTCGACGCCTGGGGCGGACCGAAGGTGAAAAGCGTGTCCATCTCGGGCTCGGGCGATTTCACGGCGCATCATTAGGAGGCCGGTCGCGGGTGCCGCAAAGGCGCCCCAATCCGACCCCGTTTGTGCCCGATTGACCCCGCAGAAAAAGACGTGTTGGCCACGTCTTTGCCCGGTCGCACACGGTTCAGGCATCCCCCATCCCCCCAACTCCCCCCCCACCTGAACCCGCGACCGGGCGGTTTTTTTTTGCAGCCGGAATGACGAAGGTCCCGCGCTCCGTGGGCAAGCGAGCCCAATGATCTTGCACGGCTCGCAATGACGGCGTCTGCGCATCCTTTGCCCGTTCATCCCGAGCCCCGTCGACGGACGAACGGACGGCACCCCGATCATGCGAGGAAAGGCCGCAAGCCCCGCCGTGCAATGCCGGAATCGTGCCGCCGGGCTTGATCCGGCGAAGAGAAATTACAAGTCCCCCGCGCCGTGTAATTCTTGTTTCGTGTTCGCTATGCGTGTATCATTGCCAATGAAAGCGGGGGATGCCGACCAAGGCGGATGCCAATGGGCCGAGGGAGGGTATGATGCACCGCTTCTTTTCTGGACGCGTTTCCAGCCGAACACTTCTGATTCTTGCTGCGGGCTTTCTTGCTCCCTTCCTTGCGCTTTTGTCGGGGGGCTGCGCGGGCGGAGGTGACGGTCCAGCTCGCGGTGCCCGGTGACCCGGTGTTCGAGCCCCTCAGGACGAAAGACATCACCGGCAGCGAGATCGACGCCGCGCTCAGCTATCTGAGCTATGCCGGCAGCACCTGGAAGGTGGCGACGACGAGCGGCCAGAGCTGGTTCGGGCCGACCAATGTCCATGTGGGCACCAGGGTGCTCGTGGTGGCGCACAACGGGCTGCTTCCGGGGCTCGTCAGCTTTCCGGCCATCGGCACGATCAATTTCGTGCCGGGCGGGCCCGGCTGCCCCGACTGTCACCCGCGCTGAGGCGCTCTCAAGGGAGGTGGAGCGATGGGCAAGAAACGCGTTCTGAATGGCATGGCGGCGCTGGCGCTGGTTCTCGCAGGAGTGCCGGCGGGAGCATTCGCCGAGCCCTATGATCTTTCGCGGCTGGCGGCGGCGACGCCGGGTTTTGCGCCGGGTGCGGCACAGCGGCGCCTTGCCGCGGGGGTCGCGCTGCGGCTGCCGCTCGGCAATGCGAAGCGTTCGCTCTGGCGCGAGAGCGAGGTCTCGCTCGGCTTCGATCTCCGCAGCGGCAGCGGCGCCTACGCCGGCCGCCCGGTCATCGCCGAGAGCCGGCCCCTGTGGCGGCTCTCGATGACCTTCGAGGGACCCGGGACGCTGGCCCTGAACGGCGTCCGCTTCGCCGACATGCGCCGGCTTCATGCCGATGGCGACGGCGAAGAGGACGGCGGCGTCAACTGGTGGTGGGTCGGCGGCGGCGTGCTGGCGGCGGGATTTGCCGCAAGTTTGATCGCATTTGCCGCCGATGACTGTCCTTTTGGAAGCCCTTGCGAGAACTAGTTTCGGTACCGGGCATTGCTCGTGTTGCGGGAACTGGAGATTAAGAGGAGCTGAAGGGCACGGCCTCTCCAACCCCGTGCCGGACTTCGAGCTCTTCCCGGCCCCTCAATAATAGCAGGGGTGCCGACCGTGACCGCACGCATGATCGCGGAACGCTTGCCCCTTGCAGCGGCCGCCGTCTGCGGCCACACTCGCCGCGCTTTCGCCGGCCTTCAGGGGAGCCCTCCATGCGTCTTTTCGAGCTTTGTGGTGCCGATCGCGACCTTCGTTTCTCGCCCTTCGTGTGGCGGGTCCTGCTGGCGCTCGCCCACAAGGGGCTTGCGGTCGAGCGGGTACCCTGCCGATTCCTCGAGAAGGAAGCCTTCGCACCCTCGGGCTCGAAGACGGTACCGGTGCTCGAGGATGACGGCACCTGGGTCGCCGACAGCTGGAAGATCGCCTGCTATCTCGAGGACCGCTATCCCGACACCCCCTCGCTGTTCGGCGGCGATCGCGGGCGCGCGCTCTGCCGCTTCGTCACCCACTGGGCCGACCGGGTCGTGCTCTCGGGGCTCTTTCCGATGATCGCGGCCGACGTCTGCGACTGCCTCGACGAGCCCGACCGGAGCTATTTCCGCGACAGCCGGGAAAAGCGCCTCGGTCAGGATCTCTATGCCCTGCGCGAGACGCGGGAGGAGCGTCTCGGCCGCTGGCGCGCCGCGCTCGCACCGCTCCGCGCGCAGGTCTCGGAACAGCCCTTCGTCTCGGGCGAGAGCCCGGCCTATGCCGATTATGCCATCGCCGGCGGCTTCATCTGGTGCCGCGGCGCCTCGCAGCTCGAGGTGCTCGCGCCCGACGATCCGGTCCACGCCTGGCGCGAGCGCATGCTCGACCTTTTCGACGGCCTCGCCCGCAAGGCCAAGCGCGCACATTGACCCCTTCACCTCGCGCGCGCGCTGGCGTATGACTCGGACGCCCGTGCCGTTCGGCCATCAGGGCAAGTCAATCCGGATGGGGTGAGACCGTGACCGCAGTCCCAATGCTCGAAGCCC
The DNA here is from genome assembly GCA_046753425.1 of Rhodothalassiaceae bacterium. Lineage (GTDB taxonomy): Bacteria > Pseudomonadota > Alphaproteobacteria > Sphingomonadales > Rhodothalassiaceae > J134. The sequence continues at coordinate 12,936 of JBHHTO010000028.1, forward strand.
GTGCGCTCGTCCGCCGTTTCGGCCCCGTCACCGCCGTCGACGGCGTGTCCTTCGCGATCGGCCGCGGCGACGTCCTCGGCCTTCTCGGCCCCAATGGGGCCGGCAAGACCACGACCATGAAGATGCTTACCGGCTTTCTCGCGCCGACATCGGGATCGGCCCGTGTGTGCGGCCATGATGTCGCGGAGGAACCGGTGATGGCGCGCCGGCATCTCGGCTATCTCCCCGAGGGAGCGCCGCTTTATGACGATATGACGCCCGCAGGTTTCCTGCGCTTTGTCGCCGATGTGCGCGGCCTTGAGGGTGCCGCGGCGGCAAGCGCGATCGCCGCTGCCGTCGCGACCCTGCATCTCGAGCCGGTTCTCGAGCAGCCGATCGAGACGCTGTCCAAGGGCTATCGCCGCCGTGTCGCGCTGGCGCAGGCGATCCTGCACGATCCCGAGGTGCTGATTCTCGACGAGCCGACCGACGGGCTCGATCCAAACCAGAAGCACGAGGTGCGGCGCCTGATGGAGCGCATGGCGGCGGAAAAGGCGATCATCGTCTCGACCCATATTCTCGAGGAGGTCGAGGCCTTCTGCACCCGCGTCATCATCATCGATCGCGGACGGATCGTCGCCGATGGCGCGCCCTCGGAGCTCAAGGCCCGCTCGCGCTATGCCGGTGCGGTCACGGTCGAGTTGCCGCGGCAGCACATCGAGGCGGCGGCAGCGTGCCTCGCCGCCCTGCCGCTGGCGGACGGCGTCGAGCGGCAGGACGAAGGTGGCATTGTCCAGCTTACGGTCCTGCCGAAGGGCGAAGGTGACCTTCTCGGCGCGGTGCGTGATGCACTGGCGGCCGCGGGCATTGGGGTGCGCCGGCTGGCGCTCGAGGCGGGCCGGCTCGATGACGTCTTCCGCGCCCTCACCCATTCCGACGCGGCCACCGACGCGCTGCGCGCCGAGGAGGCGGCTTAGGACCACGAACAGCCAGACGAGACCGCAAAACAGCAGGGGACGGGACCCGATGACCGGTATCAGGAGCGTGTTCAGGCGGGAATTCGCGAGCTATTTCGCAACGCCGCTCGCCTATGTCTTCATCGTCATCTATCTCGTGCTGTCGGGCATCTTCACCTTCTATGTCGGCGGCTTCTACGAGCGCGGACGCGCGGATCTCGAGCCCTTCTTCATCTATCAGCCGTGGCTGTTCCTCTTTCTCGTGCCGGCGGTGGCGATGCGGCTCTGGGCGGAAGAGCGCAAGACCGGCTCGATCGAGCTCCTGCTCACCCTGCCGGTCACCATCGGCGAGGCCGTGCTCGGCAAGTTCCTCGCCGCCTGGGCCTTCATCGGCATCGCCCTCGCGCTTACCTTTCCCATCTGGATCACGGTCAACTATCTCGGCGATCCCGACAATGGCGTCATCGCCGCCTCCTATCTTGGCGCCTGGCTGATGGCCGGCGGCTATCTTGCCATCGGTTCGGCGATGTCGGCGGCGACCAGGAACCAGGTCGTCGCCTTCGTCCTCGCAGTGACCGCCTGTTTCCTGTTCACGGTGAGCGGTCTTCCCATGGTGCTGGCCTTTTTCGAAGGCTGGGCGCCCGACACGCTGGTCTCGCTGATCGCCAGCTTTTCCTTTCTCAGCCACTTCAATACCATCGCGCAGGGCGTGATCGGGCTCGCCGATCTCCTTTATTTCCTCTCGGTGATCGCGCTGTGGCTGTTTCTCGGGCGCGTCATCCTCGAAGCGAAGAAGGAGGCGAACTGACCCATGCCCCAGCTCCTCCGCTCTCCAAAAGTCGCCGCGCTGCTTGGCATCGTGCTCTTTCTCGCCGCCAATATCGTGTTCACGGAATCGCTCGGGCGCTATCGCCTCGATCTGACCGAGGACGGGCTCTACACGATCTCCGACGGCACGAAGGAGATCCTGAAAAGCCTCAAGGAACCGGTCGTGCTCACCTATTTCTTTTCGGAGTCGGTGGCGCGCGATTATCCGGATCTCTTCGTCTATGGCCGCCGCATCCGTGACATGCTCAAGGAGTATGCGGCCATCGCCGGCGACAGGCTGAGGCTCGAGATCGTCGAGCCCGAACCCTTCTCGGAAGAGGAGGATCGTGCCGTTGCGGCGGGACTGCAGGGCATCCCGACGGCCAGCGGCGAGCAGATCTTCATGGGCCTTGTTGCGCGCGACCTGACCAATCGCGAGGCCTCGATCCCCTTCTTCAGCCGCGAGCGGCAGGACTTTCTCGAATACGATCTCACCAAGCTGATCGCCGGCCTTGCGACCGAGAAGAAGACGAAGGTGGCGCTGCTCACCTCGCTGCCGATGGCGCCCGGTGGCTTCGGTGGTTTCGGGCAGCCGGCGGCGCGCGGATGGGCCATCTATGACCAGCTCGGGCAGCTCTTCGACGTCGAGACGCTCTCGGTGCCCTTCGACCGCATCCCCGACGGCACCGACCTTCTCCTTCTCGTCCATCCGCCCGGGCTTTCCGATCAGGAGCTCTATGCCATCGACCAGTATGTGCTGGCGGGCGGCCATGCCGCGATCTTCCTCGACCCCTATTCCGAGGCCGCGGCGAATACACGGCCGGGCATGCCGTCGCTGGCACCCGAGGCCTCGACGCTCGACCCGCTGCTCAAGGCCTGGGGGCTCGAGATGGCACCAGGCAAGATCGTTGCCGACATCGCCCAGGCGCAGCGCGTCAATATGGGTGGCGGCGGCCCGCGGGCGATCAAGGACTTCGTGCTGTGGATCGCCGCCCGTGGCGATTCGATCAATCGCGACGATCCGGTCACCGGCAATCTCGAGCAGATCAATCTCGCGAGCGCCGGCGCGCTGCTGCCGGCCAAGGAGGCGACGACCACGATCGAGCCGCTTCTGCAATCGAGCGCCGTCTCGGCCCTCGTCGACGCGAGCGAGGCGCGCGGCCTGCCCGATCCCGACGCACTCCTGCGCAAGGTCGTGCCCGACGACAAGCGCTATACACTCATCGCCCGCGTGACGGGTCCGGCAAGAAGCGCCTATCCCGACGGCCCGCCGGCGAAACCGGAGGTGAAACAGGACGAGACGGCGACCGAGCCCGTGCCGGCCGCGCCGCATCTTTCCGAATCGCAAGGCCCCATCGCGGTCATCGTCGGTGCCGACAGCGACCTCTTCGACGACCGCTTCTGGGTACAGGTGCAGGACTTCTTCGGCCAGCGTATCCTGGTGCCGATCGCGGACAATGCCACCCTGCTCATCAATGCGCTCGAAAATCTCGCTGGCTCCGACGCCCTCATCGCGCTGCGCGGGCGCGGTGTTCGCGACCGCCCCTTCCTCGTCGTCAATGCCATCCGGCGTGACGCCGAGGCCCGTTTCCTGGCAGAACAGGAGCGGCTTAAGCAGGAACTCGCGACCACCGAGCAGCGGCTCAAGGACCTGCAGGCCAAGATGGGTGAGAGCGAACGCGTGCTCACCCCCGAACAGGAGCAGGAACTCGCGCGCTTCCGCTCCCGTACGCTCGAGATCCGGCAGCAACTCCGGGCCGTGCAACGCAATCTGGTGCGCGACATCGAGGCCCTGGAGACGCGGCTCGTCATTCTCAATGTCATGCACCGGAACGACCTCGATGCGTTCGTCAACCCCACCATCACCGTCCCCCCGAAGCGAATCGGCTATCCGGGCGAGCCGCGGGTGAAAGACCGTCCGACGGGCCGCTTTCCCACAAGTGCCAACCTCGGCGTTCCCGAAATCACAGTACCTGCCGGTTTCAATCGAATCGTCTACGACCCTCCATACGTCCTCAACGAGGACAAGAGCGCAGTCCGCAACGGCAGCAAGCCGGCAGGA
>JBHHTO010000029.1:0-16244 GCA_046753425.1 Rhodothalassiaceae bacterium
GGACCCCCGGGGGCCGGAGGTGGCTCTTTCGAGGATCTTTCGGGCTCTTCCGGGAGGTCGAAATCCTGCTCGAACAGTTCCTCCTCTTCCTCGCTCTCCTCGACCGCGCCGTTTGTGATCTGGTAGCGGCGGTGCTGGCGGAAGGCCGAACGCGCGAAGGCATAGGGATCCTCGGCCCGGTAGACCTCGTCGATGGCTCTCCAGTGGTCGTCGCGATTGACGACGAGGCCGGTGCCAGTCCAGGAATAGCGGGCGGTGCTGTGATCCGCGATGTCGAGCGCGAGGCCGACCGGTTCGGAAAGCGCGTCACCGACAAATCCGACCGCATCGCGCGGGTTCGTCGGCCCGATGAAGGGCAGCACCAGATACGGCCCGTCGCCAATGCCCCAGACGGCGAGCGTCTGTCCGAAATCCTCGTCGATCTTCTCGATCCCCCAGGCGCTCGCCGGATCGGCCATGCCACCGAGACCGACCGTAGTGTTGACGAGCAGCCGCTTGGTCGCGGTCCAGCTACGTCCGAATTCGCCCTGCAGCAGGCTGTTCACGATCACCACCGGATAGTTGGCATTCTCGACGACACGGCTCAGAACGCCCCGCACCGGTTTCGGCACGATGGTGCGATAGACCCAGGTGACGGGGCGCATGATGAAGCGGTCGAAGGTGGTATTCAGCCGCCACATGGCACGGTTGAAGGGCTCGAGCGGGTCATTCGCCTCCTCATAGGCGGCGAGCGCCACGGGATCGCTTGCCGGCGGGCGGGTGGCGCAGGCGCCAAGCGCAAGGACAAGGCAGGCGGCGAGGACGACCCGGCGCACCGGGGCAGAAAACGGGGAGACGTGGGTCATTTCTGGCGGTCCCCTCTCTCGGTCGACGCACGGCCGCGTGGACGGGCCGCCGTCTCTGTGCCGTGCCTGAGTAGCAGACGCCGGCGCCCGCTCACAACAACAAAGCCCTTCCCTGAAGCGAACGTGATGCCGGTGCGAGGCAATATGCAAAGGCCATTTACGAGACATAAAGATATGTTTATATAGTGTTCCTCATGGCAGAGCCTGGAGGCGAACGGCGATGGAGACGATCTTGTCGGCACTGAGAGCGGCGGGCGAGCCGACGCGTCTGCGCATCCTTGGCCTGCTCGGCCACGGCGAGCTGACGGTCAGCGAGCTGACGCAGATCCTGCGCCAGAGCCAGCCCCGTGTGTCGCGCCATCTGCGCCTTCTCAGCGAGGCTGGGCTGCTCGACCGCTTCCGCGAGGGAGCCTGGATCTTCTATCGGCTCATCGAATCGGGACCGGTGGCCCATCTCGCGCGCACCATCGTCGACCTCATACCCGAGGAGGATCGCGAGCATCAGCGCGATCTCGAGCGCCTGGCGGACGTCCGCGCCGCCCGCGCCGAGGCGGCGGCCGCCTATTTCCGTGCCAATGCGCCGCACTGGAACCGCATCCGTTCGCTCTATGTGCCCGAGGAAGAGGTCGAGCGGCGGCTGCTCGCCGTGCTCGACGAGATCGAGGTCAGGGACCTGCTCGACATCGGCACCGGCACGGGGCGCATCCTCGAGGTTTTCGCACCCCATATCGAGCGCGGCCTCGGCATCGACCTGTCGCCGGAGATGCTGACCGTCGCCCGCACCTCGCTGGCGGCGAAGGCGCTCGCACACTGTCAGGTGCGGCTCGGCGACATGTACGCCATCCCGGCGGCGAACGAGAGCTTCGATCTCGTCATCTTCCACCAGGTGCTGCATTTCGCCGACGACCCGGCGCTGGCGATCCGCGAGGCGACGCGCGTGCTGCGTCCCGGCGGGCAGATTCTCATCGTCGATTTCGCGCCGCACGACCGCGAGTTCCTGCGCGACGAGCACCAGCATCGCCGCCTCGGATTCGGCGATGAGGAGGTGGTCGGCTGGGCAGAAGGGGCGGGCCTTCGGTCCGTCGGCATCGAGCATCTCGACGGCGGCGAGCTGACAGTGAGCCTGTGGCGCCTTGTGCGCCCGGCCGCCGCCATCCGGGAGGGCGCCGCGTGAGCCCCGCCGCCTGGAGCCCGCACGCCCTCGCGCCGTCGCTCTTTGCCGGCGACATCGGCGATGTCGCGGTATCGTTCGAGTTCTTTCCGCCGAAAAGCGCGGTCATGGAGGCGCGGCTGTGGCAGGCGATCAAGGTCCTCGAGCCGCTGGCGCCACGCTTCGTGTCGGTCACCTACGGGGCCGGCGGCACGACGCGGGCGCGCACGCACCGCACGGTGCGCCGCATTCTCGAGGAAACCCGCCTCAGCCCTGCCGCCCATCTCACCTGCGTCGCGGCGACACGCGAGGAGATCGACGCCATCGTCGGCGACTACTGGCAGGCCGGGGTGCGGCACATCGTGGCGCTCCGTGGCGACCCCCCCGATCCGGCGGCGGGTTACCAGCCGACACCGGGCGGCTATGCCAATGCCGCCGAGCTTGTTGCCGGTATCCGCCGCATCGCCGACTTCGAGATATCGGTCGCGGCCTATCCGGAGTGCCACCCGGACTCGCCCTCGCTGGTCGCCGATCTCGACAATCTCAAGCGCAAGATCGACGCCGGGGCGACACGGGCGATCACGCAGTTCTTCTTCGAGCCGGACGTCTATTTCCGCTTTCTCGACCATGTCCGCTCCTATGGTATCGAGGTCGAGATCACGCCCGGTATCCTGCCGGTGACCAATGTCGCGCAGTTTCGACGCTTCGCCGCCACCTGCGGCACCAGCGTGCCGCCATGGATGGACCGTCTGTTCGAGGGGCTCGACGAACGCCCGGAAACCCGCGCCCTGGTCGCCGCGACGGTCGCCGGCGAATTGTGCCGGCGCCTTTATGCGGGCGGTGTGCGCAGCTTTCACTTCTACACCCTCAATCGTGCGGAGCTCAGCTACGCCATCTGCCACATGCTGGGACTGCGGCCGGCGGCCGCAACGCCGGCACCGGTGGCAGCGCAATGACACGGGAGACCCCCATGGACGGCAGCGCCCGACCTCCGATCGAATGCCCGCCCGCGGAGCGCATCCGCCGCCTCGCCGGCGAGCGAATCCTCGTTTTTGACGGTGCGATGGGGACGATGATCCAGAGCCACCATCTCGACGAGGCCGCCTATCGCGGCACACGCTTCGCCGACTGGCCGCGTGATCTCAAGGGCGACAATGACCTGCTCTGCCTGACCCGCCCTGACCTCGTGGAGGCGATCCACGAGGCCTTTCTCGCCGCCGGCGCCGACATCATCGAGACCAATAGCTTCAATGCCACCGCGATCGCCCAGGCCGATTACGGGCTCGAGGCGCATGTGACGGAGATCAACCGGGCTGCCGCGGCCCTCGCGCGCGCCGCCGCTGATCGCTGGACCGCGCGGACACCGCACAGGCCGCGTTTCGTCGCCGGTGCCATGGGGCCCACCAACAAGACGCTGTCGGTGTCGCCGCGGGTCAACGAGCCCGGCTTTCGCGAGGTCGGTTTTGACGACATGAAGGCGGCCTATCGCGAACAGGCGGCGGCCTTGCTCGAGGGCGGCGCCGACTTCCTCCTCATCGAGACCATCTTCGATACCCTGAATGCCAAGGCCGCGCTTCTTGCCCGCGACGAGCTCGCGGACGAACTCGGCCGCACGATCCCGGTCATGCTGTCGGTCACCATCACCGATCTTTCGGGGCGCAACCTCTCGGGCCAGACGGTGGAGGCCTTCTGGTACTCGGTGCGCCACGCGGCACCGCTCGCCGTCGGGCTCAACTGCGCCTTCGGTGCCGAGGCGCTCCGCCCCCACCTCGCGGCGCTGTCCGCTGCGGCCGACACGCTGACGCTGGTCTATCCCAATGCCGGCCTGCCCAACGAGATGGGGGCCTATGACGAGGCGCCCGCACATACCGCCTGCCATCTCGCCGCCTTCGCGCGCGAGGGGCTTGCGAACATCGTCGGCGGTTGCTGCGGCACCACGCCCGATCACATCGCTGCCGTCGCCCGCGCCGTGGCCGGCGTGCGGCCGCGACCGGTGCCGAGGCTCGAAAGCCGGCTGCGCCTCGCCGGCCTCGAGGCGGTGACGATCTGATCGCGGTCCCTTCTGTTCCCGTTCCTCCGATCTGTCAGGTCCTCCAATGACCAATCGAGCGTCGCAATTCATCAATATCGGCGAGCGCACCAATGTCACCGGCTCGGCGCGCTTCAAGAAGCTGATCCTTGCCGGCGACTTCGAGGCGGCGCTCGCGGTGGCGCGCGAGCAGGTGGCCAACGGGGCGCAGATCATCGACGTCAATATGGACGAGGCGATGCTCGACTCGGAACGGGCGATGACCACCTTTCTCAATCTCGTCGCCACCGAGCCCGACATCGCGCGCGTGCCGATCATGATCGACAGCTCGAAATGGTCGGTGATCGAGGCCGGGCTCAAATGCGTGCCCGGCAAGGCGATCGTCAACTCGATCTCGCTCAAGGAGGGCGAGGCCGAATTCCTGCGCCGCGCCGCGATCATGCGCCGCTTCGGCGCCGCCACGGTCGTCATGTGCTTCGACGAGGAAGGGCAGGCGGACAGTGTCGAGCGCAAGCTGGCGATCGCCGAGCGCGCCTATGCGCTGCTCACCACGCACGGCTTTCCGCCCGAGGACATCATCTTCGACCCCAATGTCTTCGCCGTCGCCACCGGCATCGCGGAACATGACCGCTATGCCCTCGATTTCATCGAGGCGACGCGGCTCATCAAGGAGCGCTGCCCGCACGCCAAGGTTTCGGGCGGGATCTCGAACGTCTCTTTCTCCTTCCGCGGCAACAATGCCGTGCGCGAGGCGATGCACGCCGTCTTCCTCTATCACGCGATTCGCGCCGGGCTCGACATGGGAATCGTCAATGCCGGACAGCTCGCCGTCTATGACGAGATCGAGCCGCCGCTGCGCGAGGCGGTCGAGGATGTCATCCTTGCCCGGCGGCCGGACGCCACCGAGCGGCTGCTCGCCATCGCCGAGAACTACAGGAGCGGCGGCAAGCGTCGCACCGAAGACCTCTCCTGGCGCGAGCAGCCGGTCGAGAAGCGGCTCGAACATGCGCTGGTCCACGGCATCGATCGCTGGATCGTCGAGGACACCGAAGAGGCGCGGCAGAAATCCGCGCGTCCGATCGAGGTCATCGAAGGGCCACTGATGGACGGCATGAACGTCGTTGGCGACCTCTTCGGGTCGGGCAAGATGTTCCTGCCGCAGGTCGTGAAATCGGCACGCGTGATGAAGAAGGCAGTGGCCCACCTTCTGCCCCATATCGAGGCCGAAAAGACCGCCGGCGATCGCGCCAAGGGCCGCATCGTGATGGCGACCGTGAAGGGCGATGTCCACGATATCGGCAAGAACATTGTCGGCGTCGTCCTTCAGTGCAACAATTTCGAGGTCATCGATCTCGGCGTCATGGTGCCCTGGCAGGACATCCTCAAGGCGGCGCGCGAGCACAAGGCCGACATCATCGGGCTGTCCGGCCTCATCACCCCCTCGCTCGACGAGATGGCGACGGTGGCCGAGGAGATGGAGCGGGCGAAGTTGGACCTGCCGCTGATGATCGGCGGTGCCACGACCTCACGCGTGCATACCGCGGTCAAGATCGCGCCGCGCTATTCCGGCCCGGTGATCCATGTCCTTGATGCCTCGCGCGCCGTCGGGGTCGCCGGCAATCTCGTCTCAAGGACACAACGGGTGCCTTTCGTGCGCGAGGTGGCCAATGATTATGCGGCGCTGCGCAAGGCGCGCGTGGGCGGCGAGAAGGAGAAGGGGCTGGTGCCGCTCGCTGTCGCCCGCGCCAATCGCGAGCCGGTCGACTGGCAAGAACATGTGCCCGAACGACCGCGGCTCATCGGCACCGAGACCTTCACCGCCTACCCGCTCGCCGAGCTCGTCGAGCGCATCGACTGGACGCCTTTCTTTCGCGCCTGGGAGCTTACGGGCACCTATCCCGCGATCCTCGAGGACGCCACCGTCGGCGCGACCGCGCGCACGCTGTTCGCCGATGCGCGCGCCATGCTCGAGCGCGTTATCGAAGAGCGCTGGCTCGAGGCGCGCGGCGTCATCGGCTTCTGGCCGGCCAATGCCGCGGGCGATGATGTCGTGCTCTATGAGGACGAGAGCCGGAGCCGCGAACGCCTGCGCTTTCACTTCCTGCGCCAGCAGATCAGGAAACGCGAGGGGCGGCCCAATTTCTGTCTCGCCGATTTTGTCGCGCCCGCCGAAAGCGGAATCGCGGATTATCTCGGTGCCTTCGCGGTCACCGCCGGCATCGGCATCGAGGAGCGTGTCGCCGCCTTCGAGGCCGCGCATGACGATTATTCGGCGATTCTCCTGAAAGCGCTCGCCGATCGTCTGGCGGAAGCCTTCGCCGAGCGCCTGCATGAGCGGGTGCGGCGGGAATTCTGGGGCTATGCGCCCGACGAGGCGCTGAGCAACGAGGAGCTGGTCCGCGAGCGCTATCGCGGCATCCGTCCCGCGCCAGGCTATCCCGCCTGCCCCGATCATTCGGAAAAGCCGGCGCTCTTCGGCCTCCTCGATGCCGAGGCCAGGGCCGGCATCCGGCTCACCGAGCATTTCGCCATGCTGCCGACGGCCGCCGTCTCCGGCTTCTATTTCGCGCACCCCGGCGCGCATTATTTCGGGGTCGGCCGGATCGGCCGCGACCCGGTCGCGGCCTATGCGAAGCGCCGCGGCGTCAGCGTCGGGGAGGTGGAGAAATGGCTTGCCCCCAACCTCGCCTACGACCCTGCCGGAACCCCGGGAGGCGATCTCAGAAAGGCGGGCTAGACCGCCTCGCGACGCCGCCGGTCACTGGTCCGGAAGCTGCGTTGCGCCGGGCGGGCAGTCCTGCTCGCGCGAGGTCCAGACGATGCTGACGATACGCCAGCGGCCGTCGCGCTTGAGAAGCTGGAAGGCGTCGAAGCCGCAATGGTCGAATGCGCCATCAAGATGGAAATCATAGGGCGCCCACAGCGTCGCGATACTGTCGTCGACGCGGATCTCGGCGTCCCAGATGCGCTCGCGGATGGCATTCCTGTTGCCGGCGAAGATCCGCGGCAGCTCTGCGAGCGGGATGAGCCGTAATCCGCCGCCCGCTTCCTCGCCGGTGCCGCCGCTGGCACGCACGGCCGCCGCGACGCCACCGGCAACGAGGAGCGCCGCCATGGCTTCCGCATCATGCGCGCTCATGGCATCGAAAAAGGCCTCGACGGTGGCACACACCGCGGCCGCCTCGCCGGCCGGTCGATCGGCGGCGCGGGCGGTCATCGGCATGACAAGGAGAAGCAAGATGGCGGCGTGCCGCGCGATTCGATGCACGCCATCCTTCTTGCTCCGGGCGTGCCCCCGGCGTTCAGGTGATCTCGACGAGCTCGATCTCGAAGATCAGCGATTCGCCGGCGAGCGGATGATTGGCGTCAAGCGTCACGGTCTCATCGGTGAAATCGACCACCGTCATGCCGATCGACTGGCCTTCCTGGGTGGTGCCGGTCACGCGCAGGCCCTTCTCGAGCTTGATGTCGCCGGGAAACTGGTCCTGCGGCAGGGTGAAGACGAGATCCTCGCGGCGTGGGCCATAGGCCTCCTCGGCGGCGATGGTGATGGTCTTCTTCTCGCCCGGCTCCATGCCGACCACGGCCTCCTCGAATCCGGGGATCACCTGGTGCTTCCCGAGCTCGAAGGCGATCGGGTCGCGGCCGCGCGAACTGTCGAACTCCTGGCCGCTCTCGAGCGTGCCGGTATAATGGACCCGGACCGTATCGCCGGTATTCGCAGTGCTCAAAACATCTCTCCGTTGCAATGTTGAGGCCCCAAACTCGACGCTCGGCATCCGAAAGTCAACGTCAAAGGGCCGCGGGCCAGGCAGCGGATGGCGGCGGTGTCCTGCCGAGAATGAGATCGGCCGCCTTCTCGGCGATCATGATCGTCGGCGCATTGGTGTTGCCCGAAACAAGTCGCGGCATCACCGAGGCGTCGGCGACGAACAGGCCGTCGATGCCCTTCACCCGGAGATCCGGCGTCAGCACCGCGCGCGCGTCGTCCGCCGCTCCCATGGCACAGGTGCCGACCGGGTGATAGATGGTCGTCCCGCTCGTTCGCGCATGGTCGAGCAGCGCCGCCTCGTCCGCAGCCTCCGGGCCGGGCAGGCGCTCACGCCGGATGAGGGGGGCGATCGCCGGCTGCGCCATGATCGCACGCGCAATGGCAAGGCCCTTCACCGTCGCACGCGCGTCGGCCTCGGCGGCGAGATAGTGCGGCTCGATGCGCGGATAGGCGCGGGGATCGGCGCTCTCGATATGAATGCTGCCGCGGCTTTGCGGGCGCAGCACGCAGACCGCCATGGTGAGCCCGGGCTCGCGGTCAAACACGAGGCGGCTCTCCTGATAGGCGTCGGTGTCGAGGCTCGCCGGCGTCGCATGATATTGCAGATCCGGCCGGTCGAGCGCCGGATCGCTGCGGGCGAAAGCCGTCACATGCGCCGGCCCGACGGCCATCACACCGTCGCGGTGGAGGAGATAGCGGGCGATGGCCACAAGAAGGCCCGCCCCGCGCCCGGTACTGTTGATCGACGGCGTTCCCGGCACCAGTTCCCAACCGATGCCGACGCTGTAATGATCCTGCAAATTCTCGCCCACCCCGGGAAGATGGGCGACGACCGCGATGCCGAGCGCCCTGAGCCGCTCCCCGTCGCCGATGCCGGAGAGCTCGAGGATCTGCGGTGAATTCACCGCCCCCGCGGCGAGCACCACGGCCCGGGCCGCATGCACATGGTGGCGCTTGCCACCACGAACATAGGCGACGCCCCGTGCCCGCCCCTTCTCGACAAGCACGCGCTCGACCAGCGCGCCGGTGATGATCTGCACATTGGTGCGCTTGCCGGCGCGGGCGAGAAAGGTGCGTGCGGTCGACATGCGGCGCCCGTCGCGGATGGTGAACTGGCACAGGCCCGCACCCTCCTGGGCTCCGATATTGAAGTCATGACGTCGCGGCAATCCGTATTCGGCGCAGGCGGCGAGCAAGGTCTCGGACAGCGGATGCACATAGGCCGGCTCGCGCACCGGCAGCGGCCCGCCAACGCCATGGCCGGGCACGGCGCCATGCTCATAATCCTCGGAGCGCAGGAAATAGGGGAGCACGTCCTCGGCGCCCCAGCCCCGGCAGCCGAGCTGCGTCCAGCCGTCATAATCGCCGGGATGGCCGCGGATATAGATCATCGCATTGATCGACGAGGATCCGCCAAGACCCTTGCCGCGCGGCCATTTGTGAACGCGATCGCCGCTTGTCGGATCGGGCGCGGTCGGAAACTGCCAGTTGTAGCGCCGCGACTTCAGCGTCATCGCATAGCCGAGCGGCATGTGGATGAAGGGGTTGCGGTCGCGCGGCCCGGCCTCGAGCAAGGCCACGCGATAGCGGCCGTCTTCGCTCAGCCGGTCGGCGAGCACCGCCCCCGCCGAGCCGGCACCGACGATGACGAAATCGAAGCGTTCCTCCCCGCCCGTCACTCAGCGTCGCTCCAGCCGTACCGGCAGGCCGTCTTTCGGCCTGGTCAGCGGCATGATCTGGAATTCCGTGCGGTAGCCCGGGCTGTCGAGAGCGATACGGTAGTCGCGCAGCAGATGGAAAATCACCGCCTTGGCCTGCATGATGGCGAAATGCAGCCCGATACACATATGGGCGCCGCCGCCGAAAGGCACCCAGGCGTATTTGTGCCGCGCACGCGCGCCGCCCGCCTCGGTGAAGCGCAAGGGGTCGAAACGCTCCGGCTCGGGCCAGATGTCCGGCATGTGGTGAACGAAAGTCGGCGAGACCCCGATGGTGGTGCCCGCCGGGATATGATAGCCGGCGAATTCGATATCCTTCACCGCAAGACGCGGAATCGCCGGCACCGGCGCATTGAGGCGCAGCGCTTCCCTGAAGGCGCAGTCGGTGAGGCTGAGCTGCGCCAGATCCTCGTATTCCAGATGATCGCGGCCGAGCGCGGCGCATTCGTCATGAAGGCGCTGCTGCCAGTCCGGGTGGCGGCCGAGTTCGTAGGCGAGCGTGCTCATCGACGAGGTGATGGTGTCGTGCGCGGCCATCCACAGGAACGCCATGTGATCGATGATCTGCCGGTCGTCGAAGCGGTTGCCGTCCTCGTCCATCGCCTGACAGAGAAGTGTGAACATGTCCTCGCCGCCACCCCGGCGCCGCGCCGGGATCTCGCTTCCGAGGAAAGCCTCGACAAGGCGCCGGCCACGCACGCCGCGGGCATAGGCCGTGCCCGGCAGGGGGCGCCGCAGGAGCGCCACCGAGGCGGCCAGCATGTCGCTCAGCGCCCGATTCACCCGTGCCGTCGTCTCGCCGGGGCCGAGGCCGAGAAAGACGTCGCTCGCCATCTCCAGCGTCAGCATCTTGATGGCGTCGTAGAAGCGGAAGCGTCCGGCCTCGCCCCAGGCCCGGATGCGCGCGGGGATCGCAGCATCGAGGCGGGCGAGATAACGGCGCATGGCCGGCGTCTTGAAGGCGACGGCCATGATCTTGCGATCGGCGCGGTGATGATCGAAATCGAGCAGCATCAGCCCGCGCGGAAAGAGGCTCTCGAGATAGGGCATCCAGCCGCCTTCGGAGGACAGTGCCTCGCCGCGGTCGAGAAAGAAGAAGGCATTGGCCTCGGGGCCGATGAGCGCGAGCTGCTCGATGAAGAAGACATTGTGGCGATAGACCGGCCCGTAGGTTTCGTACATGCGCCGCGTATAGGCCCTGAGGTCGCGGAGTGCCTCGAGCGTGTTGCCAAGCAGCGGCCAGCCACGCTCACCGGGGATGTGATCGAGCGCGCCCCTCCCGGACGTCCGGGCAGGTGGTGCGACAGGATGATCGGCGCGGCTCACCATCGCTGCTCTTGCTCATGAGAAGACGCCTAGTATAGCGGCTGGCAGCGGGGCCGGCGCCCCCCGGGATCGGCGGGCGGGCTCAGGCGGCGGCGACAAGTCCGGCAGCGGCACGGGCCAGGGCCGCAATCGCGGGCCAGTCGCCGGCGCGCAGGAGGTCGGGCGGGGTGATCCAGGTGCCGCCGACGCAGGCGACATTGCGCAGGGCGAGAAAGTCGGGCGCATTGTCGGGCCGGACACCACCGGTGGGACAGAAGAGAATATCGGGGAAGGGGCCGGCGAAGCTGCCGAGTGCGGCGACACCGCCCGCTGCCGCGGCGGGGAAGAACTTGAGCGCCGAAAAGCCGGCCTCGTCGGCCGCCATGATCTCGGAAGCCGTGGCCACACCGGGCAGGAGCGGAACCGGTGAGCGCCGCGCCGCGTCGCGGATCCCTGGCGTCAGCCCGGGGCTGACGGCAAAGCGCGCGCCGGCCTCGGCAAGGGCGGCGAGATCGGCGCCACGCCGGACCGTGCCGCCACCGACGATGGCCGCGGGAACGGCCTTCGAAATGGCCGCGATCGCCGCGAGTGCACCCGCTGTCCTGAGCGTGATCTCGAGCACCGGCAGGCCGGCCTCGACCAGTGTCCGCGCCATGGCGACGGCGTCCGTGCCCTCGGGGAGGGTGATCACCGGGATCACCGGCGCGCGGCGCATGATCTCGCCTATGTTCATCGCCTTGCCGTCTCCTGCCGGTCAGGATAGGGCCGCCAATTTGCCGCGGCGGCAGCGCCGGTGCAAGCGCTCAATAGTCGACCCGGACCAGTGTCAGGCCGTCGGGTGGCGCATTGTGCCCGAGCGCCCGCCGATCGCGCGCCGCAAGCGCTGCCGCGACATCGTTGGCGGTCCATTTTCCCATGCCGACGAACGCCAGCGTGCCGACCATCGAGCGCACCTGATGGTGCAGGAAGGAGCGCGCCATGGCATGCACATGCACCTCCTCGCCGATGCGCTCGACAAGAAGCAGGTCGAGCGTTTTCACCGGCGATTTCGCCTGGCAGGCGACATGACGGAAGGTGGTGAAATCGTGCCGCCCGACGAGGCGTTGCGCCGCCCGGTGCATGGCATCGGCGTCGAGCGGCCGGATGACGTGCCAGGCAAGCCCCCGGTCAATGGTGAGCGGCGCGCGGCGATTGACGATGCGGTAGCGATAGACCCGCCGGCGGGCCGAGAAGCGGGCGTGAAACGCGGCATCGACCGCGGCCACGTCGCGGATGGCGACCGGCCAGGGCTTCAGATGATGGTTGAGCGCACCCTGGATCTGGTCCGGCCGCATCTCCTTTTCGAGGTCGACATGTGCCACCTGGCCGGTGGCATGCACGCCGGCATCGGTACGCCCGGCGCCCTGGACGGTCACCGTCTCGCCGGAAAAGGCGGCGATGGCGTCCTCGAGCACCGCCTGCACCGAGGGCCCGTTATCCTGCCGCTGCCAGCCGACGAAGGGCCGGCCGTCATATTCGATCACGAGCCTGAAGCGACGGGTGCTCATCCGCGGCTGAATTTCTTGTAGCGGATGCGGTGGGGAACGAGCGCCGCGTCGCCGAGACGGCGCCGGCGGTCGGCCTCATAGTCGGCGAAATTGCCTTCGAACCACTCGACGTGGCTGTCGCCCTCGAAGGCAAGGATGTGGGTTGCCAGGCGGTCGAGGAAGAAGCGGTCGTGGCTGATCACCACCGCGCAGCCGGCGAAATCCTCGAGCGCCTCCTCGAGCGCACGCAGGGTCTCGACATCGAGATCGTTGGTCGGTTCGTCGAGGAGCAGTACATTGCCGCCCTCGCGCAGCATCTTCGCCAGATGCACGCGGTTGCGCTCGCCGCCCGAAAGCTGCCCCACCTTCTTCTGCTGATCGGGGCCCCTGAAGTTGAAGGCGCCGACATAGGCCCGGGTCCTGATCTCGGTCCGTCCGAACTGGAACACGTCATCGCCGCCGGAGATTTCCTCCCACACCGTTTTCGCGGAATCGAGCGCCGCGCGCGACTGGTCGACATAGCCGAGCGTCACCGTGTCGCCGATGACGATCTCGCCGGCATCGGGCGTCTCGGCGCCGGTGATGAGGCGGAAGAGCGTGGTCTTGCCGGCGCCGTTGGGACCGATGACGCCGACGATGCCGCCCGGTGGCAGCGAGAAGTCGAGATTCTCGAAAAGCAGGCGATCGCCATAGGCCTTGGCCAGTCCGCGGGCCTCGATCACGGTCGAGCCGAGCCGCTCGGGCGGCGGGATCCGGATCTGCGCCGGACCCCGGAGCCGCTCCTCGCTCTTCCTTAACAACTCGTCATAAGCCTTGATACGCGCTTTCGATTTCGCCTGTCGCGCCTTGGGGCTCGCGCGGATCCAGTCGAGCTCGCGGGCGAGCGCCTTCTGCCGCGCCGCCTCCTGCTTTTCCTCGACCTGGAGCCGCCGCTGCTTCATCTCGAGCCAGGCCGAGTAATTGCCCTCGAAGGGGATGCCGCGGTCGCGGTCGAGCTCGAGCACCCAGCCGACCACATTGTCGAGGAAATAGCGGTCGTGGGTGACGAGCACGACCGTACCCCTGTAGTCCCTCAGATGCTGCTCGAGCCAGGCCACCGATTCGGCATCGAGATGATTGGTCGGCTCGTCGAGCATGAGCAGGTCGGGCGCCTCGAGCAGCAGCCGGCACAGCGCGACCCGACGCTTCTCGCCGCCCGACAGCGTCGTCACATCGGCATCGCCGGGCGGGCAGCGCAGGGCGTCCATGGCGATCGCGACGCGATTGTCGAGCTCCCAGCCGTCCACCGCCTCGATCTTCTCCTGCAGCGCCGCCTGCTCGGCCATCAGGGCATCGAAATCGGCATCCGGTTCGGCGAACTGTGCCGAGATCGCTTCATAGCGCTCGATGAGTGCCTGCGTCCCGGCGACCCCGTCCATGACATTGCCGCGCACGTCCTTCGACGGATCGAGCCCGGGTTCCTGGGGCAGATAGCCGGCGCGTACGCCCTTGCCAGCCCAGGCCTCGCCGGTGAATTCGGTGTCGATTCCCGCCATGATGCGCATCAGCGTCGACTTGCCGGCCCCGTTCGGCCCGATGATGGCGATCTTCGCCCCGGGCAGGAAGTCGAGACTGATGTCTTTCAGCACATGCCGGCCACCCGGATAGTGCTTGTTGAGACCACGCATGTGAAAGACGTAACGGACCATCTTGCAAGAAGCCTTCCCTGTCCTTGAACTGCGCCGCTCCTTAGCCGCTTGCGGCGGCGGACGCAATCGCGAGCCGCTTGGCGCGATCCGACGCAGGGGCTAGGCTCCCGGCCAAGAACAAACCGGCATCGGGAGATCATGTCATGAAAAGAATGCTTTTCGCGGCGGCGTTCGTGCTCGGCGCGGCGCCGCTATCGGCACAGGAGCTGCCCGAGGCGGCGGTAGCGGACCTGCCGCCGGCGCTCCTTGCCACGGCACGGGCGTTGCGCGAGGCCGGGCTTGCGGACGAACGCGGTTACCGGCTAATCGAGTCGCTCACCACCGAGGTGGGCCCGCGGCTCGCCGGCAGTGAGGCCGAGGCGCGGGCGCGCGACTGGGCGGTGAAGACGATGCGCGCCCTCGGCTTTGCCAATGTCCATGTCGAGCCCTTCACGCTGCCCGGATGGCGCCGCGGTGTCGAGCGTGCCGCCGTGCTCGGCGCGCATGCGCAGCCGCTCGCCATCACCGCGCTCGGCGGCTCGGTGGCGACGCCCGAAGGCGGGCTCGAGGCGGAGATCGTGCGGTTCAGCGATCTCTATGAGATCGAGGCGCTGCCCGCCGGCGCGCTTGCGGGAAAGATCGCCTTCATCGATCTCAGGAATTACCGGGCGCAGAACGGCGATGGCTATCGCAACACCGTTTATGTGCGCAGCAACGGCCCGGCGGCGGCGGCGGAAAAGGGGGCGGTGGCGCTGCTCATCCGTTCGGTGGGCACCGACAGCCACCGCCTGCCGCATACCGGACAGACCCGCTATCGCGAGGGCGTGCCGCGGATTCCGGCCGCCGCCCTCTCGGCACCCGATGCCGATCAGCTCGACCGCCTGCTCGCGCTTGGCCCGGTCCGTGTCCGGCTCGCGCTCACGCCGACGCTCTTTGACGATGCCCCCTCGGGCAATGTGGTGGGCGAGATCCCGGGGCGCCTCCATCCGGAAGAGATCGTTATCGCCGGCGGCCATCTCGACAGTTGGGATCTCGGCACCGGGGCCATCGACGATGCCGCCGGCGTCGGCATCACGCTCGCGGCGGCGAAGCTCATTGCCGAGACCGCGGGGCCGCCGGCGCGCACCATCCGCGTCGTGCTCTGGGGTTCGGAGGAACCGGGGCTCTATGGCGCCCGCGCCTATGCGAAGGCACATGAGGCGGAGATTGCAAGCCACGTGATCGGTGCCGAGTCGGATTTCGGTGCCGGGCGCATCTGGAGCTTTGCCACCCGCGTCGGCCGCGAGGACCGGCCGTGGACGAATGCCATTCACCGCCTGCTGCGACCGCTCGGCATCGGCCGCGGCGACAATGAGGCCGGCGGCGGCCCCGACGTCTCGCCGCTCGCGCGCGCCGGCATGCCGGTGGTCGAGCTGCGGCAGGACGGCAGCCGCTATTTCGACCTCCATCACACCGCCGACGACACCTTCGACAAGGTCGCGCGCGCGGCCGTGCAGCAGAATATTGCCGCCTGGGCGGTCCTGCTCTGGCTCACCGCGGAATCGGACGTCGATTTCCGGCCGGCAAAGGCGAACCCGGCGGCGCATGCCCCTTGAGGGGGCCCCGGCCATGCGCTACACCGCATGCCGGCATGGCGCTCGAGGTCAAGATATGCGGGGTGAGAACGCCCGCCGCGGTGGAAGCGGCGGCGGCGGGAGGCGCCCGCTTCATCGGGCTCGTCTTCTATGCGCGCTCGCCCAGGGCGGTGGATCTCGCGACCGCGCATGGCCTGGCAAGCCTTGCCGGCTCGCTCGGCCTTGAGACCGTCGGTGTCCATGTCGACCCTGACGACGCGGTGCTCGCCGCCACGGCGCCGATCCTTGACTGGCTGCAGCTTCACGGCAGCGAGTCGCCGGAGCGGGTGGCGGCGGTACGGGCGCGCTTCGAGACGCCGGTAATCAAGGCGATTCCGGTCGCCACGTCCGGGGATCTCGCCGCCGTCACGGCCTATGCCGCGGTCGCCGACCGGCTCCTCTTCGACACCCGCCCGCCGGCCGGCAGCGACCGCCCGGGCGGACATGGCCTTGCCTTCGACTGGTCGCTTCTCGCCGGCCTCGAGAGCGATGTCCCCTGGATGCTCTCGGGCGGTCTTGACGCGGCCAGCCTTAAGAGCGCGGTGCGGGCGAGCGGCGCCTACGCGGTGGATGTCTCCTCGGCTGTCGAGACCGCCCCCGGGGAGAAGAATCTGGAGAA
>JBHHTO010000030.1:0-15784 GCA_046753425.1 Rhodothalassiaceae bacterium
CCTCTCGACGGCCGAGCTGATGTTCGGCGACATGGTGATCCGGCGCCAGACCGGGCACCGCGAGAGCGAGGAGAATGACGGTGCGGAGAGTTCTGCGGTTCGCCGCCCCCCTTGTGGTCATCGGCCTTGGCCTGGCCGCCGTGTTCGCGCTGCATGCGAGCAAGCCTCCCCCGAAGACCACGGACGCGCCGGCGGTGCGTGCGACGGCGCTCTTCGTCGAACCGGTGCAGCGGCAGGCGGTGACCCTGAGCGTCACCACCCAGGGCGAGGTGCAGCCGCTTCGCGAAATCGACCTTGTCGCCCAGGTCTCGGGTCGCGTCGTCAGGGTGGCTCCGGCCTTTGTCGAGGGCGGCTCGGTCGCCGCCGGTGCAACGCTGGTCGAGATCGAGCCCGACGACTATCGCCTGCAGGTGATCGAGGCCGAGGCCCGTGTCGCCGAAGCGCGGCTCACCCTCGCCGAGGAGGAGGCCCGCGCCGCCATTGCCCGCAAGCAGTGGCAATGGGAGGAGGGCAAGGCGAAGCCGGCCGCTCTCGCCTTGCGCGAGCCGCATGTCGCCCAGGCGCGTGCCCGACTCGCCGCCGCCGAGGCGGAGCTCGAGAATGCGGGACTCAATCTCGCCCGCACGCGGATCAGCGTGCCCTTTGACGGCCGCGTGCGCGAGAAGGCGGTCGATATCGGCCAGTTCGTCGCCGCCGGCACCCATATCGGTCGCGTCTTCGCCACCGATCGGGTGCAGATTCGCCTGCCCCTGACCGATTCGCAGTTCGCCGAGATCGGCATTCCCCTCGCCTTCATGGCGCGCGACGCCGGGGAGGGCCCGGCGGTGACGCTGAGCGCCGCGCTTGCCGGCCGTATCCGCCACTGGCGCGGCCATATCGTGCGCACCGACGCGGCCATCGATCCGCGCACCCGTCTCCTTTATGCCATCGCCGAGGTCGCCGAACCCTATGGCGCGGCCGCGGACGAGGGCGTTCCCCTGCCGGTTGGACTGTTCGTCAACGCCGAGATCAGTGGCCGCGAGGTCGACGGCGCTCTCGTCGTGCCGCGCGAGGCGCTGAGAAGCGGCAATCGGGTCTATGTCGTCGGTGCCGACAACCGGCTCGCCATCCGGCATGTCGAGGTGCTGAGCAGCGACGACGAGCGGGTCGTGATCCTCGCCGGCCTCGATGAGGGCGAACGCGCCGTCGTCTCGCCGCTGCGCGCGGCGCGCGAGGGCATGCCCGTCGAGGCAATCCGGCGCGACGAGGCGGCCCTGATCGCCCAGACCAGTGCGGCGCCGATGGGCGGAGAACGGCCATGAACCGGATCATCGCCTGGTGGGCGCGCAACCCCGTCGCCGCCAATCTCCTGATGGCGGGCATCATCATTGCCGGTGTGCTCGCCTTCCTGCGCATGGAACGCGAGGTGTGGCCGACCTTTCGTGTCAACTGGGTCGAGATCACCGTCGCCTGGCCGGGCGCGGCGCCGCAGGAGGTGGAGGAGCAGCTCGTCATCCGCATCGAGGAGTCGCTCGCCGATCTCGACAATGTCGAACGCGTGCGGTCGATCGCCACCGAGGGCTTCGCGCAGGTCTATGTCGAGGCCGACCGCGCGGTCGACATGGACCGCTTCCTGAACGACGTGAAGCTCCGGGTCGACAGCATCTCGACCTTGCCCTCCGACATTGAGCCGCCGCGCGTGCGCGAGATCCTCACCCGCAATGAGGTGATGCGGCTCGCCGTCTCTGGCGATGTTCCCGAGCGGACGCTCAAGCGAACCGCGGAAAAGGTGCGCGACGAGCTCGCCCTCCTGCCTGGTGTTTCCATCGTCGAGCTTTTCGGCGTGCGCGCCGAGGAGGTGTCCATCGAGCTCTCCGAGGCGGCCATGCGGCGCTATGGCCTCAGCTTCGACGAGGTGGCGCGTGCCGTGCGCGGCGCCTCCGTCAATCTGTCCGCCGGAACGGTGCGGACGGCGACCGGCGACGTCCAGCTCAGGGCGCGCAATCTTGCCGATAACGAAACCGACTTTGCCTCGATCATCGTACGCGAGATCCCGGGTGGCGGCGCGGTTCGCGTCGGCGATGTGGCGCGCGTGCTTGACGGCTTCGAGGACCAGGAGCTGCAGGCGACACTCAATGGCGAGCACGCCATCCTGGTCCAGGTGATGTCCACCGAGGACATGAATGTCGTGAAGACCGCGCAATCGGTACGCGACTATGTAGCGAAGGCCGGCGCGACGATGCCCGAGGGCGTCAAGCTGACGCTCTATGCCGATGATTCGAAGATCTATTTCGACCGCATATCGCTCATTGCCTCGTCCGCCTTTTACGGCCTCCTGCTCGTCTGCGGCCTGCTTGTGCTCTCGCTGCGGCCGAAGGTGGCGCTGTGGGTCACGGTCGGCATCGCCACCGCCTATACCGGCGCCTTCATCGTGCTGCCGATGAACGACGTCTCGCTCAATTTCCTCTCGCTGTTCGCCTTTCTCCTCGTCATCGGCGTCGTCGTCGATGACGCGATCGTCATCGGCGAAAGCATCCACGAGGTGAGCGAGAGCGAGGGCGGGGGCCTCAATGCCGCCATTCTTGGCACCCAGCTCGTTGCCAAGCCGGTGATCTATGCGGTGATGACGACGATGATCGTGTTCGCGCCCTGGCTCTTTCTTTCCGGGCCCGAGGTCGCGTTCACACGCCATATCTCGATCATCGTCATCGCGGCACTGACCTTCTCGCTCATCGAGGCGCTGCTCATCCTGCCCGCGCATCTGAGCAAGCTCCGGCGGCGCACCCGCATCGGCCGCATCGGCCGTCTGCAGAAGGCAATCGCCGATTCGATCATCGCCTTTGCCCGCAATCGCTACCGGTCCTGGCTCGCAGCCTCGATCCGCCGCCGCGGCCTGACCGCCAGCCTGTTCGTCGCGGCCTTTCTCGTCAGCATCGGTTTCGTGTCCTCGGGCTGGCTCAAGCTGCAGTTCAATCCCGATGTCGAATCGGAACAGATCGCGGTCAATGTCGAGATGCCGCAGGGCAGCCCCTATTCGCGGGCACTCGAGGTCCTGAAACAGCTCCAGGCCGCGGAGCGGGCGCTCGAGGAGGAGGTCAATGCCGAGGCTGCGAAGAGCGGTGCCGAGGGGCGGCTGATCGAGAACTGGTACACGCGGGCGCGGCCCGACTCGGTGTTCGCCCTGGTTCGCCTGGCGCCGCCCGAAGAGCGCACGATGTCGGCCAAGGAGGCCGCGGACCGCCTGCGCCGTCTGATCGGCGACATTCCGGATGCCGAGAACATGACCGTCGACTACACGCTGAACCAGCGTTCGCCGGCGATCGAATATGCGGTCAACCATCCCGACCTCGAGACCCTGCGGGCCGCGGTCGCCGATCTCAAGGCGCGGCTGCAGTCCTATGAGGACGTCTACAATGTCCGCGACACCCTGCAGACGGCGATGGACGAGATCCGGCTCCGGCTCAAGCCTGGCGCCGAGGAGCTCGGCTTCACGCTGGCCGAGGTCACGCGTCAGGTGCGCCAGGCCTATTTCGGCGAGGAGGTGCAGCGCCTGCCGCGCGACGGCAATGATGTCAGGGTGTTCGTGCGCTACCCCAGGGAGTCGCGGCACTCGCTCGAGAGCCTGAAGGGCTTCCGGGTGCGCGGTGCCGACGGTCGCGCGGTTCCCCTGCTTGCCATCGCCGATGTCGAATTCGCGCCCGGCCTCAAGCGCATCGATCGCCGCGAGCGCCAGCGCTCGGCGGTGGTCAGCGCCGAGGTCCGCGACGACGACCGACGCACCATCGCCGACGATCTCGACGCCAATTTCTTCCCGCAGTGGGAAAAGCGCTATCCCGGCGTCAGCCGCGGCGCCATCGGCCAGGCCGAGGGCGAGGCCGAGTTCATGGCCGAGATCCTGAGCCTCGAGGGCGTCGCGCTCTTCGTCATGTATGCGCTGATCGCCGTCGCCTTTCGCTCCTATTTCCTGCCGCTCCTGATCATGACGGCGATTCCCTTCGGCTTCATGGGCGCGGTGATGGGCCATCTCGCCTTCGGCATCCCGCTTACCATCTACTCCTATTTCGGCATTGCCGCGGCGGCCGGCGTGGTGGTGAACGACAATCTCGTCCTCGTCGACTATGTCAATCGCCTCAAGGATAAGGGGGTTGGCATTTTCGATGCCCTGGTCGAGGGCGGCGTCGCCCGCTTCCGGCCGATCCTGCTCACCTCGCTCACCACTTTCGTCGGCCTGCTGCCGATGATGTCCGAGCGATCGACCCAGGCCGAGTTCCTCAAGCCCACGGTGGTGGCGCTCGCCTTCGGTGTCCTCTTTGCCACTTTCGTCACCCTCTTTCTCGTCCCTGCGCTCTATGCGCTCGGCGAGGACGCGAAACGTGGCCTCAAGGGTCTGTGGACCGGCAAGCGCCAGCCCAGGCTCGGCAGCCGCTCGGTGGAGCCTGCCGAATGATCGCCACCCGCATGGTGGTGTCTTCTCCCAATGAAACGCGGGGCGGTGCCGATGGCATCGCCCCTTTTTCGGCCGCGGGCCTGCTACTGCTGCCGGGCTACGGCATGGCCGGCACCGCCGAGGAGGTCGATGACGCTTCCCTCGCCGACGAGATGGGCGGTGCCGACGGCGACGAAATAGGTGCCGGGCGTCTCCAGCAGGGCCTCGATCTTCGGTATCCAGCGGCGGTTGCGGGCATGGAGCATGGCTTCGGCAAGTTCGGGATTGTCCTCGAGCCCGTCCTTGAGAAGCCGGTCGAGCGCCGCGAGGTCGCCCGCGAGCCAGGCCGACTTCATCTCCTCGAACAGGGCCTCGATGTTGTCGATCTCGTCGAGACCGCGCGTGATGAGCGCCGTCTGCGCCGCATCCGAGAGACCGGCAAAGACCGCGAACTGCTCCTCGACCGTCTCCAGCGGAAGGATGGCCATCTTGCGTTTGCGGGCCTCCTCGAGGAGCTCCGCCTCGGCGCCGAACTGCGGCAGAAAACCCTTGGCGGTGGCGATGGCGCTGGTCAGCGTCAGGCCGACGAGCCAGGGCCGCATGCGGACGACCACCTCGGTCGGCAGTCCCGCCTTTTGTGATTCCGCCATGATGCGGTCGAATAGCGGCGGCGCGACATGCGCCGCGAGGCTGTCGCCCTCGGGATAGTAGCCGATCCGGCGGATGGTCGCCTGCAGCGTCGCCGGATCGACCGTGTCCACCGCCGCCTCGACAACCAGGGTCCCGGCCTCGCGGAAGGCCTCTTCGATCGCCGCATCCCGCCAGGGGGTGTCCGCCTTGAGCAGATGGATGGTGCCAAACAGATAGACCCTGGCGCCGTTTTCCTCGATCCGCCACAGCGCCGGCGCCGCGGCAGCGGCCGCGCTGCCGAGAAGGAGAAGAACGAACAGGCCGGAAACAAGAAGGCGGCATCGGCGCATGGCGAGACCTCGCTGTCGGAATCGGGGTTTTTCGCACTATGACACGGCACGCTGTGCAATGCACCCGGGCGCATCCCTTGCGCTTTTCCGGGCGCCGCTGTATAAGGCGCGCCTTCGAGCAAAGAAGGGGTGGTCCGGCGCGACGACGGGCATGCCGAGGCGACCCCCAAGACGCACCGCGGCCACGGGGGGCCGCCCGCGATCCGGAAGGAGTGCAAAATGCCCAAGCTGAAGACCAAGAGCGGCGCCAAGAAGCGCTTCAAGCTCACCGCCTCCGGGCGCATCAAGGCCGGCCAGGCCGGCAAGCGGCACGGCATGATCAAGCGGTCGAACAAGCAGATCCGCCAGTTACGCGGCACCGACACGCTTGAGAAATCGGACGAGAAGATCGTCCGCAAGTTCATGCCCTACGCCCGCTGAGTGCAGCAAGGAGACGTATCATGGCACGCATCAAGCGCGGCACCACCACGCATGCCCGCCACAAGAAGGTGACGAAAGAGGCCAGGCGCTTTTATGGCCGCCGCAAGAACACCTTTCGCGCCGCCAATCAGGCGGTCGAGAAGTCGCTGCAATACGCCTATCGCGACCGGCGCCGCAGGAAGCGCAATTTCCGCGCCCTGTGGATCCAGCGCATCAATGCCGCCGCGCGCGAGCATGGTCTCACCTATGGCCGCTTCATGCATGGCCTCTCGCTGGCCGGGATCACGCTCGACCGCAAGGTGCTCGCCGATCTCGCCGTGCGCGAGGCCGACGCCTTCAAGTCACTGGTCGAGCAAGCCGCGGCCGCCCTCGAGAAATCCGTCTGACGCCGCGCGCGCCGTCGGGGATCATCGCCAGAAACGAACGAAGGGGGCGCCCGCGCTTTGCGGCGCGCCCCTTTTTTCCGGATTGATCAGGTAAGGCAGGTTCGTCGATGGAGGACTTGAAAAAGCTCGAAGCAGAGCTTGTCGCAGAGATCGCGGCCGCGGAAAGTCTCGAGGCGCTTGACGCGGTGCGCGTGAAGGCGCTCGGCAAGAAGGGGCTCGTCACCGCACGACTGCGCAATCTCGGCGCGATGACGCCCGACGAGCGGCGGGTCATGGGCCCCGCGCTCAATGCGATGAAGACGCGCCTCGCCGAGGCCATTGCCGAACGCCGCGCAGCGCTCGAGAATGCCGCGCTCGACGCCCGGCTCGCCGGCGAGCACCTCGACATGACCCTGCCCGTGGCGCCGCGCGAGATGGGCCATATCCATCCCCTGACGCAGGTTCTCGACGAGCTGTCGGAAATCTTCGCCGATCTCGATTTCGCGGTCGCCGAGGGACCGCATATCGAGGACGATTTCCACAATTTCACCGCCCTCAACATTCCGCCGCACCATCCGGCGCGGCAGATGCACGACACCTTCTATCTGGTGCCCGACGCGGCGGGCGAGCAGAAGCTGCTCCGTACCCACACCTCGCCGGTTCAGATCCGGACCATGCTCGGGCAGAAGCCGCCGATCCGCATCATCGCCCCCGGGCGCACCTTTCGTTCGGATTCTGATGCCACCCATACCCCGATGTTCCATCAGGTCGAGGGGCTTGTCGTCGATCGCGAGACCCATATGGGGCATTTGAAGGGCTGTCTTGAGGCGTGGCTGTCCGCCTTCTTCGAGGTCGATCGCCTCCGCATGCGCTTTCGTCCCAGCTATTTCCCCTTCACCGAGCCTTCGGCCGAGGTCGACATCAACTGCTCGCGGCAGGACGGCCGGCTCGTCGTCGGCGAGGGCGAGGACTGGCTCGAGGTGCTCGGCTGCGGCATGGTCCATCCCAATGTGCTCCGGGCCTGCAATCTTGACCCGGCGGTCTATCAGGGCTTCGCCTTCGGTGCCGGGCTCGACCGTCTTGCCATGCTCAAATATGGCATGACCGATCTCCGGCCTTTCTTCGAGGCCGATCAGCGCTGGCTCGCGCATTATGGTTTCGACCCCCTCGACGTGCCGACGATCGCGGGAGGGCTCAGCCGATGAAATTCACGCTCTCGTGGCTGCGCGATCACCTCGCGACCGATGCCAGCCTCGACACCCTTGTCGACACCCTGACGCGGATCGGTCTCGAGGTGGAGGCCGTTGTCGACGCCGCCGGGCTGCTGGCACCCTTCACGGTCGCCGAGGTCATCGAGGCGGTACCGCACCCCAATGCCGACCGGCTGAAGCTGTGCCGCGTGCGTACCGCCGGCGGCGAGGTCCAAGTGGTGTGCGGGGCCCCCAATGCGCGCACCGGCATGAAGGCGGTCTTCGCACCGGTTGGGGCCCATATCCCCGGCACCGGCATCACGCTCAAGGCGGCGCGCATTCGCGGCGTCGAATCCCGCGGCATGCTGTGCTCGGAACGCGAGATGATGCTCTCGGACGATCATGAGGGGATCATCGAGCTCGATCCCGACGCGCCTGTCGGCGCCCCCTTCGCCGCGGTCGCCGGCCTCGACGATCCGATGATCGATATCGCGGTCACCCCCAATCGTCCGGATGCACTCGGGGTCGCCGGCATCGCGCGCGATCTTGCCGCTGCCGGTCTCGGCCGCGTGAAGACGCCAGCGGTAACGCCGGTCGAGGGCGCGTTCGCCTGCCCGATTGCGGTCGCCACCGAGGATGAGAGCGCCTGCCCGCTCTTTGCCGGGCGCCTCGTGCGCGGTGTCCGCAACGGACCCTCCCCGGCCTGGCTCCGGCGACGCCTCGAGGCGATCGGCCTGCGCCCGATTTCGGCGCTCGTCGACATCACCAACTATCTCACCCACGATCGCGCGCGCCCGCTGCACGTTTATGATGCGGCAAGGCTCAAGGGAACGGTCCGCGCCCGGCTGGCAATAGCGGGCGAGCGCCTGCGCGCGCTCGACGGTCGCGACTACGAGACCCGGGGCGGCGAGTGCCTGATCGCCGATGACGAGGGGCCGCTCGGATTCGGCGGCGTCATCGGCGGCGAGGCCTCGGGAACGAGCGCCGAGACCGTCGACGTGTTCATCGAATCGGCTCTCTTCGATCCCGTCCGCACCGCCGAGACCGGTCGCGCCCATGGCATCGAGTCCGATGCCCGCTATCGCTTCGAGCGCGGCGTCGATCCTGCCTTCGTCATTCCCGGCCTCGAGCGCGCCACACGCATGGTGCTCGATCTCTGTGGCGGTACCCCGAGCCGGGTTGTCGTCGCCGGCAGGGAGCCCGCGCCGCCAGCGGCGATCGTCTTCGACCCGGCGCGCGTGAAGACCCTCGGCGGCGTCGACATTCCGCCGGCCCGGACGCGCGCGATTCTCGAAAGCCTCGGCTTCGGCTGGGCGGAGGCCGACGGTACCGTGGAGGTCACGCCGCCAAGCTGGCGGCCCGATATCGCCGGTCCTGCCGATCTCGTCGAGGAGGTGCTGCGCATCCACGGCTATGACGCCATTCCGGCGGTCGACCTGCCGCGCCATCAGGGGGTGGCACGGGCGACACTCACCGAGGGGCAGCGGCGGGCCCGCGCGGTCAAGCGGCGGCTTGCGGCCGAGGGCCTCGACGAAGCGGTCACCTATTCCTTCATGGACGCACGCCTTGCGCGGCGTTTTGGCGCCCCGGAGACGCTGGCCATCGCCAACCCGATCTCGAGCGAGCTCGACATGATGCGGCCCTCGATCGTGCCCAATCTCCTGCTTGCGGGCGGCCGCAACCGGGACCGCGGCGCCGAGAGCGTGGCGCTCTTTGAGGTCGGTCCGGCCTATCACGGCACGGCGCCGGAAGACCAGCTCGAGGTGGCGACGGCCCTGCGCATGGGTGCGCGGGAACGGCGCGGATGGCGCACGCGCGGACGTGCCGTCGTCGCCTATGACGCCAAGGCCGACGCGCTGGCCGCGCTGGCCGCCGCCGGGGCACCGCTCGACAAGCTGCAGGTCGCGGGCGGTGCGCCGGACTGGTACCATCCGGGCCGTTCGGGAAGCTTCCGTCTCGGACCGAAAACGGTGCTCGCCCATTTCGGGGAATTGCATCCTCGCCTGCTCGCCGATCGCGACTTCAGGGGCCCGGCCGTGGCGGCAGAGGTCTTTCTCGATCGCATCCCGCTGCCGCGCCGCAAGGCGACACGGGCGCGGCCCGCTCTGGCGCTGTCCAATCTGCCTGCGGTCAGCCGCGATTTCGCCTTTCTCGTCGATCGCGATGTCCGGGTTGGTGACCTGTTGCGGGCGGTGGCCGCAGTGGACCGAACCCATATCACCGACGTCGGGCTCTTCGACGTCTACGAGGGAGAGGGAGTCGAGGAGGGCAAGAAATCGGTGGCCATCACGGTACGCCTGTCACCCGTCGAACGCACCTTCACCGACAGCGAGATCGACGCCATCGCAACGCGAATCGTCGAGGCCGCGGCGCGCTCTTGCGGTGCCGAGCTCCGCCGCTAACCTGGCAGTAACCATTTTTCGTGTCAAATCGGGCACGGAACGGGCAGACTGTTCCGGCAGTCATTCCAATGGGCAAGAAGGACGGGGCCGACGGGCTCCATTTTCGAGCGACGGGTCAAGATGGCGCAATCGGCTCAATTGCCGCTCAAATTGCGGCTTAAGGCATGGTGGGAGGGTTACGATCCCGAGGAGGTGGCGCGTCGCCTGGGCACGCGGCGGCCGGCGGAGCGGCCGAAGCCTGCACCGAAGCCGGCGGCGAAACCTCAGGCGCCCGCGGCAGCGGTCAACCCGGATGATCCCGAGCTGCCCTTCGACCCCTGGGATTCGAACCGGGTCGAGATCGCGCAATATATCTGGGGCGAGGGCTATTGCGGTCCCGGCGGCCCGGAACACATCGTCTCGATGTCGAAGCTGTTGGCGCTTTCGCCCGAGCAGAGCCTGCTCGAGATCGGCTCCCATCTCGGTGGTCCGGCGCGTACGCTGGCTGACAGTTTCGGCGTCTGGGTGACCGGTTATGAGGAGTCGCCGCGCCTCGTCGAGCTGGCGAATGAAAAGTCGCTGATGGCGGGCCTTGCCAAGAAGACGAAGATCAAGGAATACGATCCCGAGACAATCGAGCATTTCGATCGCAAGTTCGACCGCGTCTTCGCCAAGGAGGCCTTCTTCACCATCGGCCAGAAGGATCGCATGTTCGCGCTCATCGAGGAGACGCTGAAGCCGTCGGGGCTCTTTCTCCTCACCGATTTCGTGCTCGGCTCGGAGGACGTCCGTACGAGCGATGACTACAAGGCGTGGCGCGACGGCGAGGCGGAAAGGCGCCGTCCCTATCTGACCACCGCCCCCGAGCTTGTCGAGATGCTGAAGAAGGCGCGCTTCATCGTCCGCGTCAACGAGGATGTGAGCGATCATTATATCGAGCTCGTCAATCATGCCTGGGCCGGCGCCGACAAGGTGGCGGAGAAGATCGCCAGGCAGGAGGACGGCGAGGAGCTTCTCAAGACACTGGTCAAGGAAGCGGAATACTGGAACCGCCGGGTGCGGCTCTTGCAGTCGGGCGGGCTTCGCGTCTGGCGCATTCTGGCGAGCAAGAAGGCCGACAAGCCATCGATGATGTCCGACTGGTAGGCCGCTCCGGCCCGGTGCGGCGGCGCGGGATGCGTTTGCCCACTTGGCGCGGTGACGCGCGGCGGCTATAGGACGCGCCATGTCCGACCTCGCGCATATCCGCAATTTCGCGATCATCGCCCATATCGATCATGGCAAGTCGACCCTTGCCGACCGTCTGATCCAGGTCACCG
Source organism: Rhodothalassiaceae bacterium (assembly GCA_046753425.1). Lineage (GTDB taxonomy): Bacteria > Pseudomonadota > Alphaproteobacteria > Sphingomonadales > Rhodothalassiaceae > J134. The sequence goes on from JBHHTO010000030.1 coordinate 11,061, forward strand.
GCGGGCTCAGCGACCGCGAGATGCGCGAGCAGGTGCTCGATTCGATGGATATCGAGCGCGAGCGCGGCATCACCATCAAGGCGCAGACGGTGCGGCTCGTATACAGGGCCCGCGACGGCGAGACCTATATCCTCAATCTCATGGACACGCCGGGGCATGTCGATTTCACCTACGAAGTCTCGCGCTCGCTCAGGGCCTGCGAGGGCTCGCTGCTCGTCGTCGACGCGAGCCAGGGGGTGGAGGCCCAGACGCTGGCCAATGTCTATCAGGCGATCGAGGCCGATCACGAGATCGTGCCGGTGCTCAATAAGATCGATCTGCCGGCCGCGGAACCGGATCGCGTCGCCGGGCAGATCGAGGACGTGATCGGCATCGACGCCTCGGGCGCTATCCGCGTCTCGGCGAAGACGGGCGAGGGCGTCGCCGAGGTTCTCGAGGCGCTGGTCACCCGCCTGCCGCCGCCGAAAGGCGACGCGGCGGCGCCACTGCGGGCGCTTCTCGTCGACAGCTGGTACGACGCCTATCTTGGCGTCGTCGTGCTGGTGCGCGTCATCGACGGCCGGCTGCGCCGCGGCATGGTGCTCAAGATGATGGCCACCGGCGCCGAGCACGCGGTCGACCGGGTCGGCGTCTTCACCCCCAAGAGGACCGCAGTCGAGGAACTGGGGCCGGGCGAGATCGGTTTTCTCACCGCCGCCATCAAGGAGGTCGCCGACGCCAGGGTCGGCGACACCATCACCGAGGCGAAACGTCCCTGCGTCACCCCGCTGCCCGGCTTCAAGCCCTCGCGTGCGGTGGTCTTCTGCGGCCTCTTTCCGGCCGATGCCGCAGATTACGAGCATCTGCGCGAGAGCCTCGGCAAGCTGCGCCTCAATGACGCGAGCTTCGAGTTCGAGCCCGAAACCTCGGCGGCGCTCGGCTTCGGCTTTCGCTGCGGCTTTCTCGGCATGCTGCATCTCGAGATCGTGCAGGAACGGCTGAGGCGCGAATTCGATCTTGATCTCATCACCACGAGCCCGTCGGTGGTCTACCGCATCCACATGACGGACGGTCGCTGTCTCGAGCTTCACAATCCCGCCGACATGCCCGATCCGGTGCGCATCGCGCGCATCGAGGAGCCGTGGATCGAGGCAACGATCCTGCTGCCCGACGAGCATCTCGGTGCCGTCTTGAAGCTCTGCGAGGAGCGCCGCGGCATCCAGAAGCAGCTCACCTACGCCGGCAATCGCGCGCTCCTCGTCTATGAGCTGCCGCTCAACGAGGTCGTCTACGACTTCTACGACCGCCTGAAATCGGTGAGCCGCGGCTATGCGAGTTTCGACTATCAGATGACCGGCTATCGCGAGAGCGATCTGGTGAAGCTCGCGATCCTCGTCAATGGCGAGCCCGTCGATGCGCTCTCACTCCTGGTTCACCGCTCGAAGGCCGAGTTGCGGGGCCGTGCGCTGTGCGAGCGGCTCAAGGATCTCATTCCGCGCCACCTCTTCAAGATCCCGATCCAGGCCGCGATCGGCGGCAAGATCATCGCCCGCGAGACCATTCCCGCCCTGCGCAAGGACGTCACCGCCAAATGCTATGGCGGCGACGTCAGCCGCAAGCGAAAGCTTCTCGAGAAGCAGAAGGCGGGCAAGAAGCGCATGCGCACCTACGGCAAGGTCGAGATTCCACATGACGCATTCATCGCCGCCCTCAGGATGAACGAGACCTGATCCGGCCGCCATCCTGCCGGCCGCGAAAGGCCACCCCGGCGGGCGGAAGCCGGGATCGTTGCAGGCGCAATTCGCATTTAACTTTCCTTAACGTCGTTCTGGGACAGTGACCCCCGGCCGGACGGAACGCACCGGCCTCATCACCGATCAGTCCGGGGTCCACAAAATGACGCAAGAAAGCCGCTTTAGCTGGGGTTCGATAAGCCATGCCATCGCCGGGGCCTTTACGGTCCGCAACTCGCTCCTCTCGATCGTGGGGCTGCTCACCCTGATGGTCGTCTTCTACGGCGTATTCGCCGCGCTCGACGCCCGCAAGGAGGAAAGCGAGGCGCGATTGCAGGTGGCCATCAACGAGGCCGTCGACGAGATCAGGCGGGCGCAGAATGCCCTTGCCGATGAACGTGGTGTCGCAGACACCGCCCTCGGTTTCCCGGATTTGCCCGATGGCGCCTTCCGCGACCTCGTGCGCGACAAGCGACAGCGCTTCGATGCGGTTTACAAGGATGCACATGACCATATCGCGGCTCTGCCCGATTTCGCGAAAAAGGATGAGCTCATCAAGGCCGTGGATGAGGCGCATGCAGCCTATATGGCGCTCCGCGGCGAAGTCGATTCGGCGATCGCTGTCGCGGCCGGCGACCGGCCGGCACGGCTCAGCCGCAAGGTCTTCTCGGCGCTCAGCGATCTCATCGAGCGCCTGCACGATCTGCGCCTCGGCATCCGCTATGCCTTTCCCGCCTCGGAGCCGCGGATCGCCGCCACCACGCAGCTCAAATACCTTCTCTGGCAGATGCAGGAATATGCCGCCCGTGACTGGGCAACGGTGGGTGAGACGATGGCCTCGGGACGGCGGCTCTCGAGCCTCAAGCTGCAGGTCGTCTCCAATTACACGGGCCACGTCGAGGCGGCCTGGGCCGACGTCCAGAAGCTGATTGCGTCGGATCTCCTGCCGGCCGAGCTCCGCGACATGTTGCAGGAGGTGCGCGACAAGTATTTCGGCGACTTCAGCTATGTCCGTGACGAGGTCTATGCCGCGGCCGAGGTCGAGGAGCCCTATCCCTATACCGCACTCCAGTGGATACAGAAAGCGACCGACGCCCTCGCCCCGGTCCAGGCGCTCGCCGAGCGCGCAAGCGAACTCTCGAGCAAGATCGCGGCAGGCAACGAGGCCGCCGCATCCGCCGCCTTCTGGCGCAGCGTCGTCATTCTTGTCCTGACGCTCAGCATCGGCGCGGTCTCGGTGTGGTTGGTCGTGCGCCGCATCGTCAAGCCGACGATCGATCTCAGCCGTACCATGCAGGCGCTGTCCAGCGGCGATCTCGAGGTCGCGGTGCGCGGTCTCGAGCGAACCGACGAGATCGGCGCCATGGCAAAGAGCGTCCAGGTCTTCAAGGAGAATGCGATCGAGAAGATCCGTCTCGAGGAGGCGCAGCGCGAGGCCGAGGAGCGCCAGCGCAAGGAGCGCGAGGAGGCCGAACGGCTCGAGCGCGAGCGCGAGGAGGCACAGCGGCGCCGCGAGGCCGAGCGCGAGGAGGAGGAGCGCAGGAAGCGTCGCGAGGAAATGCTCAAGCTCGCCGACCGATTCGAGTCCTCGGTGATGCAGGTGGTCGAGGGTCTCGGCGGTGCCGCCAAGGAGATGGAGCGTGCGGCGCAGGAGCTGGCCGAGACGGCGGAGGACACGACCGAGAAGTCGGGCGTCATCACGACCACCGCCGAGCAGGCCACGAACAGCCTGCAGATGGTGGCCAGCGCCGCCGAGGAGCTGAGCGCCTCGGTGCGCGAGATCGCGGCCCAGACCAACCAGTCCTCGAGCTCGGCCAAGGATGCGGTGGCGCGCACCGAGCGCGCCTCGACCGACATTCGCGAGCTCGTGGAAGCGGCGCAGCGGATCGGCGAGGTGGTCAATCTCATCAACGACATCGCCGAGCAGACCAATCTGCTTGCGCTTAACGCCACCATCGAGGCGGCGCGCGCTGGCGAGGCCGGCAAGGGCTTTGCGGTGGTGGCCAGCGAGGTCAAGTCGCTGGCCAACCAGACCGCCAAGGCGACGAGCGAGATCTCCGGCCAGATCGCCGGCATGCAGGGTGCGACCAGCAAGGCGGTCGATGCCATCGAGGCGATCCAGGCGATCATCGCCGAGATCGACTCGACGGCGGTATCGATTGCCTCGGCGGTCGAGGAGCAGGACGCGTCGACCCAGGAGATCGCCCGTAATGTGTCCGAGGTCTCGGTCGGCGCCCAGGAGATCGCGCGCGACATGGTCGGCCTTTCCGAAGGGGCGGCAACCACCGGTGCCGCGGCGAGCCAGGTTCTCGGCTCGGCGCAGTCGCTGGCCCGGCAGTCGGACGATCTCAGGCACCAGGTCGAGGAATTCCTCGCCACCATCCGCGCCGCCTGACCGCTCGCGAAAGGGGCATCAAGGAGGGGCCTTCCCGCTGCGGGAGGGCCCCTTCTTCTGCGTCACCGCGTGCGGGCGCACGCGGACCGGCGGTTTATTGCGCGTCCGCTTGCACCCCTTCCGGGACATAGAAGAAACGGCCGAGCCAGAACCAGCGCCTATCGCCGCCGGGCAGGGTGCAGTTGATGCGCCCGCGTCCCGGCGGAAAGGGCCTGTCGACACGCACCTCGACCCGCCGACCGGCGAGGAGGGTGATCTCGGCCGGACGCGTATGGCTGGGATAGCAGGCGAGCGCGGAAAGCCCCGGAACCTCGGTCACGAGCGTGAAGCCATAGGCCGGGGGATTGCCCTGCGCTGTGAGAACGGTGTCGGAGGGAACGATGTCGGTCACCGGCAGGGCGCGCGCATTGACGATGAGGCGAAAGCGCGCCGGCGTCGAGTAATGCTCGTTGAGCGGAAAGCGCGGCAGGGCGTAATGATCCCCGCCGGCCGCGGCGACCCCGGAATACTGGGCCATGGCGGCGGCGAATCCCATGCTGTGGACGAGCTCGGCGAGGCCGCGGCTGTATTCGCCATAGGGATAGGCAAACAGCGTCGGCACGTCGCCGAGTTCGGCA
>JBHHTO010000031.1:0-15429 GCA_046753425.1 Rhodothalassiaceae bacterium
GAAATGCACTGTGTCCCGAATACCCGGCACCTGATAGAGCTCGCGCAGATAGCCGGACAGGTGCGGATAGTCGGCGATCCGCCGCCGGTTGCACTTGAAGTGACCGACATAGACGACGTCGAAGCGGATGAGCGTCGTGAACAGGCGCCAGTCCGCCTCGGTCAGTCGTGAACCCGCGAGATAACGCCGGTCCGCGAGCCGGGCGTTGATCTCGTCGAGGGCCTCGAACAGGCGGTCATGCGCCTCCTCATACGCCTCCTGCGTGGTTGCGAACCCGGCCTTGTAGACGCCGTTGTTGATGGCCTCATAGACCCGCTCATTGAGACGGTCGATCTCGTCGCGAAGCGCCGTCGGATAATAGTCGCGCTCGGGATGGCGGACGCCGGGAAGCGCATCGAAGGCGCTGTTCAGCATGCGCATGATCTCGGCAGACTCATTGTTGACGATGGTCTCCGTCTTGCGGTCCCAGAGCACCGGCACCGTCACGCGGCCGGTATAGTCGGGCTTCGCCCTGGTGTAGATCTGGTGCAGACGTTCAGCCCCATAGAGATGGTCTGGCGTGGCACCGGGCACGGAGGGATCGAATCGCCATCCCTCGTCGTCCATCTGCCAATGCACGACCGAAACCGGGATCAGCTCCTCGAGCCCCTTCAGCGCCCGCATGATGAGCGCGCGATGGGCCCAGGGGCAGGCGTAGCTGACATAGAGATGATAGCGCCCGGCCTCGGCCTTGAAACCGCTTGAGCCGTCGGCGGTGACGCGATTGCGGAACTGCGTCTCCGGGCGCACGAAGCGGCCGCCGCTCTTCTTCGTATCGTACCATTTGTCCTGCCATTTGCCCTCGACCAGCAATCCCATGTCGCGCTCCTGTCTCCGTTCCTGCCCAAGATGGTCGCTCATCGCCGGCGCGGAAAGGCCGCATCGAAGAAAAAGAACATCCTGCGTCCGGAAACGCTGCGTCGCCGGCGCGCTGTCATCGAACTGTCACCCCCGGACGTTAGGGGTACAAGTGTCGGGGAGCTGGCGCGCTGCGACCACCGCTATCGCAGCAGCCGCCACCCCCGGACCGCCACAGACGCGAAATCACATGCAACAGGACAGGAACGCATCATGGCCCGCCACCTATCAAGCTCACGACTCGCCCTTGCCGCCGGCGCCCTTGCCGCCGGCCTCGCTGCCACACCCGCCGCGGCGCAAAGTGCGCGCGAACTCATGCAACAGATCGAGACCCTCAAGGCGCAGTTGCAGGCCCTGGAGAAAAAGGTCGCATCCGCAGAGGCGAAGGAGAGCCCGGACCTGAAGGTCGAGGCCAAGGGGGCCCCGCGCTTTACGGGCAAGGGCTTCAAGGCCTTCAAGCTGCGCGGCCGGGTGCAGACCGATCTCGGCATCGTCGGCGATCCCGACACCATCGGCAGCGGCACCTCGCCGGCCGATTTCAGCCCCGATCGCGGCCTTGGCACGACCACCGAATTCCGCCGCGCGCGGCTCGGCGTCGAGGGCGAGATCACGGACTGGAAATACAAGATCGAGGCCGATTTTGCGAACAACGAGGTCGATGTCACCGACGCCTATCTCGAATACAAGGGCTTCGATGGTGTGGGCATCACCATCGGAAACCAGAAGACCGGGGTGTCCATGAACGAGCAGACCTCGTCGCGCTTCATCACCTTCATGGAGCGGGCCGCCTTCACGGACGCCTTCGGTTTCGCGCGCGAACTCGGGGTCACCGTCAATTTTCACGGCAAGAACTGGCACTGGAAAAGCGGTGTCTTTTCCAATGGCGGCCTTGACGGCAGCGACGAGAAAAGCGGCTATGTGCTGGCCTCACGGGCGCATTATACAATGCCCCTGGATGAGGGCTTCCTGCATCTCGGCGGTTCGGTCGAGTACCGCGACCAGGGGGCGGCCCCGAGCCGCTTGCGCCAGCGGCCTTTCCTGCACACGACCAATACCCGCTTCGTGAGTACGGGCAAGATGCCGGTCGAGAGCAGCGTCTTTCTCGGTGCGGAGCTGGCGGCACAACATGGCCCCCTCAGCTTCGAAGGCGAATATGGACGCCAGATGACGAATTTCGTGAATGGCGCCATGCCCGGCGGGGCCGACAGCGCCGACTTCCAGGGCGGATACGCGACCCTCGGGTGGTTCCTGACCGGAGAGAAGAAGGGATACAAGGCGTCGAAGGGAGCCTGGGACCGCACGAAGCCCCTGCATCCCCTGGACAAGGGCGGCTATGGCGCGCTGCAACTCAATGCCGGTGTCGACTGGATCGATCTCAGCGATCAAAGCGCGGCGGTCAACGGTGGCGGGCAATACAGCATCAATCTCGGGCTCACCTGGATCCCGATCAGCCATGTGCGCTTTCTCGTGAACTACGCCCATATCCGGGTTTCGGACAGCCCCGAGCGCGTCAAGCTCACCAAGAGCGGCGTTGTTCGCCCCAGCTTCTCGACCAACGCCTTCGGCCTCCGCGGTCAGATCGACTGGTAGCCACCGCATGCCGGCGGTGCGGGAAAACGTTCCCGTGCCGTCATGCCTCCTTTCAGGACGGCGAAGGCGGGGTAACACTTGAGCATTGCGCGCGATCCGTTCGTGCTGAGGAGACCCGTCGAGGATCGTCTCGAAGGACGGGCGGAGGGCTTCAACACACCGCGTCTTGCGGCTGCTCGGCCCGAACGGATCGTACCCCGGCCGCCCGTTAATCTCGATTCGGAGCCCTGTACCTCCTTTCCAGTCCCTTGCATCCGCACCCGCTTGGGCATTAGATGCGCGCTTCCGTGGGAAAGGTGCGCGTGTGCCGATGATCGACCAGGAACAGCCGGAAGACGGACCCGGAATCGAGGCGCTGCTCGATCTCACCTTCGGTGCCGATCGACAGCAGCGCACGGCCTATCGCTTTCGCGACGGCGTCGCCCCGATCGCCGGGTTGGGCTTCGTCGTGCGCGGCGGCACCGGGCTGCTCGGCTCGGTCCGTTTCTGGCCCATTCTTTTGGCCCATGACGGCGGCAGCAGGCGGGCGGTCCTGCTCGGTCCGCTCGCCGTTGCCCCTGAACTCCGGGGCAATGGCACCGGGACGGCGCTCCTGCGGCACGCGGTGGCAGCAGCAGATGCCGCGGGCGAGGGACCGATCTTCCTTATCGGTGACGTCGCCTATTATGGCCGCGCCGGCTTCCGGCCCGTGCTTCCCGCGCGCTGCCGGATGCCGGGTCCGGTCGAGCCTGAGCGCGTGCTGGTCTGGGATGCGGACGGCGCGTCGCTGACGCTGCCGTCCGAATTCGCGCTCCTGCCTTCCAGGGACGGGGCGGCGGCTACTTCTCGCCGAGCGGGTTGAAACCCTCTTTCACCGGGCGCCAGATGCGCTTGTTGGTGAGAAAGAGAAGAATCGTGAACGCCGCCATATAGATGAGGAAGGAAAGCCCCATTTCCTTGCGCGCCTCCATCTTCGGCTCGGCGACCCAGGCGAGGAAGGTGGTCACGTCTTTTGCCATCTGCTCGAGCGTCGGATCGGTGCCGTCCTCATAGGAGACCATGCCGTCGAACAGCGGCTGCGGCATCGCCAGCTTGTGGCCGCGGAAATAGCGATTCCAGTACTGCCCCGGGCGCAGCTCCTCATCCGCTGGCGGGTCCTCATAGCCGGTGAGCAGCGAGAAGACATAGTCCGCCCCGCCCTCGCGCGCCTTGACGATGAGCGAGAGATCCGGCGGCAATGCACCATTGTTGGCGGCCCGTGCCTGTGCCTCGTTCCGGAACGGGCCCGGCATATGATCGCTCAGACGTCCCGGGCGCAGAAACATCTCGCCGCTCTCGTCCGGGCCGTCCTCGATCTGATACTCGGCCGCGATCGCCGCCGCCTCCTCGGGGCTGTAGCCAATGTCCTCGAGGTTGCGGAAGGCAAGATATTTGAGCGAATGGCAGCCTGAGCAGACGTTGCGGAAGACCTGCAGACCGCGCTGCGCGGCCGCCCGGTCATAGGTCCCGAATGGCCCCTCAAAAGAAAAGTCGACGTCCCTGGGCGCAACGTCCGCCTCTGCGGCAAGGACGGCACCATGGAGGGCAAGCGCGGCCGCAATGCCAAAGGTCAGACTGGCGATTGTCCGTGTCATCTGGCGTCTCCCCCCGATCATTGTGCCGCTGCCGCTGCCGGCGCCGCCTTCATCTTGAGCACCGCGCCGGCGATACTTTCGGGCAGCGGTCTCGGGCGCTCGACGCGCGGGATGATGAAAGGCAGCAGGATCAGGAAGTGGAAGAAATAGTAGAAGGTGAGAAGCTGTCCGAGGTGGACCATGTCGAAGGTGACATGCTCCTCGGCGACCAGCGTCTCGAAGTCACGCCCGCTCATGCCCGCCGCGACTGCAATCTCGCGCAGCCCTGCCAGTGATTCCATATCGCCGGTGGGCGCGGCACCGTCATGGCCCGCTGCATAGGCGGCGGCCACTTCATCGGCGATCGCATCCACATCCGGCCCGAAATCGACAAGCACACGATCCGGCGGATTGGCGCCGACCCAGCCGAGACCGATCGAGGCGACCACGAGCAGCCAGAAGGTCTTCTTGTAGACCGGACGGAAGGTCGCCGAACGCACCGGCGAGCGGTCGAGCCAGGGCAGGAAGAAGAGCAGCAGGATCGATCCGAACATGGCGATGACGCCGAGAAGCTTTGCCGGGATCGGCCCGATATCGAAGGTAAAGGCGCGCAGGATCGCGTAGAAGGGCAGGAAATACCATTCCGGCACGATATGCGGCGGTGTCACCATCGGATTGGCGGGAATGTAATTGTCCGGATGCCCCAGTGCGTCGGGCATATAGAAGACCAGAACCCCGAGCACGATCAGGAAGATCCCAAGCCCGAAGGCATCCTTCGCCGTGTAATAGGGATGGAAGGGCACCTGGTCCTGCGGCCCCTTGACGTCGATCCCGAGCGGGTTGTTCGAGCCCGGAATGTGCAGCGCCCAGATATGCAGGATGACGACCCCGACGATCAGGAAGGGCAGGAGATAGTGCAGCGAGAAGAAGCGCTGCAGCGTCGGCTGGTCGACGGCAAATCCGCCCCACAGCCAGCGCACGATCTCGTCTCCGAGGGCGGGGATCGCGGAGAAGAGATTGGTGATCACCGTCGCCGCCCAGAAGCTCATCTGCCCCCAGGGCAGCACATAGCCCATGAAGGCGGTGGCCATCATGAGAAGCAGGATGACGAGCCCCAGCATCCACAGCACCTCGCGCGGCGCCTTGTAGGAGCCGTAATAGAGGCCGCGGAAGATGTGGACATAGACGACGAGGAAGAACATCGAGGCGCCGTTGGCGTGCAGATAACGCAGCAACCAGCCGTAATTCACGTCGCGCATGATGCGCTCGACCGAATCGAAGGCGAGCCCGGTCGCCGGGATGTAGTGCATGGCGAGGACGACGCCGGTGAGGATCTGCAACACCAGGGCAAAGCCTGCGAGCGAGCCGAAATTCCACCAGTAGTTCAGATTGCGCGGCGCCGGATAGGCGACCAGCGTGCCGTGCAGCAGGGACAGGATCGGCAGGCGCTCCTCGAACCAGCGCACAGCCCTGTTCTTCGGTTGGAAGCTTCCCGTGGACATGGATCTGATCCTCAGCCGATGCGAACGCGGTCGGGAGCCGTGAACTCATAGTCGGGCACGGCCAGATTCTTCGGCGCCGGTCCCTTGCGGATACGGCCTGCCGTATCATAGTGCGAGCCATGGCAGGGACAGAACCAGCCGTCATAGCTGCCCTCGTGCGGGCCGATCGGCACGCAACCGAGATGGGTGCAGACACCGACCATGATGAGCCAGTTCTCGTGTCCCGGCTTCACCCGCTCCTCGTCGCTCTGCGGATCGCGCAGGCTGTCGACAGGGACCGCGCGCGCCTCCGCGATCATGTGCTCGGTGCGATTGACGATGAAGACCGGCTTGCCGCGCCATTTGACGACGATCTGCTGGCCCGGCGCAACCGGGCTGAGATCGGCCTCGGTCGAGGACAGGGCGAGCGTATCTGCTGCCGGATTCATCTGGTCGATGAAGGGCCACAGCGCCACCGCAGCACCTACCGCGCCGAGCCCCGCCGTCGCTATGTAAAGGAAATCCCGGCGCGTGGCCGCGCCATCTGCCGATTGCTCAACCGTCGTTGCGCTGCTGCTCATTCCCTTGGTCCCCGAGCCGCCCTTACGAACTCGCCCCTCATGGAGCCCGAGCACCTTCCCGAGGGTGCGGCACAGCGACACGCGGAACGCGCCCATGGCCGCAGCAAGAAGGTGCCGAGCCGGTTTAGCGAGGCCGCGGCGCGATTGCAATGGGTAAACCGGGCCGCATGCTTGGCGGTGGCGCGGCCTCTCGTCTAGAGTGCACGGGTGGCGACGTCAGGGGAGGCTTCGCATGGCGCAAGCGGGACGGATTCTCACACGACCCCGGATCACGGCCGGCCTTTTTCTCGTGCTCCTTGTGCTCGCCGGCTGGCGCTTTGCCGATACCGCGGGGCTGCTGCGCCGGCTCGAGCCCCTGGCGCCGGGTCCCTGCATGGCCATCGCCGGATTTGACGGACCCGAAGACATCGTCGTCGACCCCGAGCGCCGGCTCGCCTATGTCACCAATGCCGACCGCCGTGGTGTGACGCTGAACGGGACTCCGCCCGATGGCGCCATCATGCTGCTTTCGCTTGCCGACGGCGCGGCCGCCGTGCCGCAGCGACTCGAGCCCCTGCCGCCCGAGACCTTCTTCCCGCACGGCCTCGATCTGTGGATCGGAGCGGACGGCGAACGTCGGCTGTTCGTCGTCAATCACGGGCGCGACGGGCACGCGCACGCGGTCGAAATCTTCCGCGTCAGCGACGACGGGCATCGCCTCGTCCATATCGAGACCATCCGCTCGAGCACCTTCATCGACCCCAATGACATCGTCGCCGTCGGCCCGCGCCAGTTCTATCTCACCAATCTCCACGGCAGCCGCTCCTCTCTCGCGCGCAAGCTCGAGGGCTATCTCATGCTGCCGCTCGCGAGTGCCGTCTACTATGACGGCGCCCGTGCCCGCGAGGTCGTGAAGGGTCTCGCCATGGCCAATGGTATCGCGCGCAGCGCCGACGGCAGCCGGATTTATATTGCCGAGATCACGGGACGCGCCGTGAACGCCTTCTTCCGCGCGCCCGGCGGCGGCACGCTCGGCAAATCCTGGCGTCTCGAGCTGCCCATGGGGGTGGACAATCTGAGCATGGACGCGGACGGCGTGCTCTGGGCGGCGGGCCACCCGCGGCTGCTCGCGATCAGCGCGCGGCTCGCCGGGGGCGATGCTCCGTCGCCGTCCGAAGTGATCCGCATCGACGGCGCCGGTGGCGATGCGCCGACCTGGGAAACGGTCTATCTCGACGACGGCCGGGAGCTCTCCGCGGCCTCGGTCGCGGTCCATGTGGGCGGGCAGATTCTCATCGGAGCCGTCTTCGGTGACAAGGTGCTCGACTGCCGCCTGCCATGAGCACGCCCGGCCTCATGCGCCCTGCGGCGGAACCCGTCCTCCTTGCCCTCGGTGCGGCGGCGGCCGGCTGTCTCCTGCTCTCCGCCTTCGCCTTTCATGCCGCAGGCAGGACAGCCGCGGACATGTTGCCATGGGCCCGCCCGGACCTGCTCGCAGCCGCCATGCTCCTCGTCCTCGCCGGCACCGCCATCGTCCTGCTGCGCTGGCTCGCTCGGAGCTATCGCCGCCTGATGGCGGAAGACCTCCCCATGGGCTACACGCCGGCGCAGGCGGTGATCGCCTGGTTTGTGCCCTTCGCCAACTGGATCTGGCCTTTCCGTGTCCTGCGCGAGCTTCTGGAAGCGGTGGCCGACAGCCGCGCCATCGACGCGGGCCGGGAGGCGATGCTGCTCCTCTGCCTGCGCTGGTGGTGGGGTCTCGTGCTCTTCGGCAGCATCGTCGAGCCACTGATCACCACCCGTCGTCTCATGCTGTCAACGGACACTGCGGAGCGGGTGCGAATATGGCTCGCACTGGTCGGCCATGAGGGCCTTATCGCGGCGCTTGCCGCCGCGCTCCTCCTGTCCGTCCTCATCCACATCGCGCCGGCGCTGTCGCGCCCGGCGGCAAGGCCGCCGGCACCCGATGCCATGGCGCTTTACCGGAAAAGGGCTACAAGGCCGTCATAGTCGGGCAGGCTCCCCGTCGGCCCGACGGTTGCGAGACTTGGCGGCCCCTCGACAAGCATGCGCTGCGCCACCCGCGCAACGGCCTCGGAATCGACCGCATCGACACGGGCCACGAGCTCGTCGATATCGATGACGCGGCCAAAGACGAGCACCTGGCGCGCCAGCTGCTCGATCCGCGACGATGTGCTTTCGAGCGACATCAAAAGCCCGGCCTTGAGCTGCGTGCGGGCCCGCTCGAGCTCGGGGCCGGCAACCCCGTCGCAGAGCTTCTTCACCTCTTCGGCGATGAGCCGTGCGAGTTCTCCGGCGACCTCGTCGGACGAGCCGGCATAGATACCGAGAAGCCCGCTATCGGCATGTGCGGCGGAAAAGGAGTAGATCGAGTAGGCGAGCCCGCGGGTCTCTCGAATCTCCTGGAACAGGCGCGAGGACATACCGCCGCCCAGAATCGTCGAGAGGACCTGTAGCGCATAATAGTCGGGATCCTCGAAGGACACCGAGGGAAAGCCGAGCGTGAGATGAAGCTGTTCGGTCTCGCGCCGGTCCCGGTGCTCACCCCCGAGATAGCGGGCGGGCTCACAACCGGGGCCCGGATCGTGCGACAGGTCGGTGAACGCGCCCGCGATCAATGCCACCAGAGCGTCATGATCGATATTCCCGGCCCCCGCGACGACGAGTGCGGGCGCCCGGTAATGCGCCGCTACATAGGCCGCGAGATCGTCGCGTGTGAAGGTGGCGACCCGATCCTCGGTTCCCAGAATGGGGCGCCCCAGCGGCTGGTCGGGAAAGGCCGCGGCCTGCAGATGATCGAACACGATGTCGTCCGGCGTGTCCTGCGCCTGACCGATCTCCTGGATGATCACCTCGCGCTCGCGGGCGATCTCCCCGGGATCGAGCAGGCTGTGCTGCAGGATGTCGGCTAGAATGTCGACCGCCAGCGGCAGGTGCTCTTTCAGCACCTTGGCATAGAAGCTCGTGTGATCGCGCGAGGTGTAGGCGTTCATGTGACCGCCGACATTCTCGATCTCCTCCGCGATCGCCCGCGCGCTGCGCCGCGCCGTGCCCTTGAACAGCATGTGCTCGAGCATGTGCGAGAGGCCGTTCTCGGCCTCGCTCTCGTTGCGCGCGCCGGCATCCACCCAGACACCTACCGAAGCAGAGGCAAAATGCGGCCTGGCATCGCTGACGACGCGGATGCCATTGGCAAGGGTCGTGAGCCGGACATCGGTGACGCCCGACTCCTCGCGCGGCGGCGCAGGTCGGCGCGAATCGCGCATGCCTTGTCCGGTCTTCTTCATCGTTCCTTCGCCCGCCGCACGCCCGCGAGAATGTAGATCACCAGAAGGACCAGCGCGAGCGCATACCATGTCAGGGCATACTGCAAATGCCGGTTGGGAATGTCGAGCCGGGTCACCCCGCCCTGCGGCCACCCGCCCGGCGCGCTCGCCTCCGCCTCGACAAGGACGGGCAGCACCTCAACGAGTCCTGCCGCACGCGCCATGGCATCGAGGTCGCACCAGTACCAGCGCCCCTCGGCGGGCACATTTTCCGGCGTGAACCAGCCCTTTCGCGACGGTGCCAGGCGGACGATCCCGGTAACACTCACCTGCCCCGCAATCTGTCCCATCGGGCGGGCATCGGGCGATCGTTTCGCCTCCGGCACGAAACCGCGCACCACGAGAACCGCGGGCGCGTCGTCACGCAGGAGCGGCGTGATCACCTGCCAGCCGCGACCGGCCGCGACCAGCATCTCGTGCGCATGGTCGAAATGCCCGCTGATCGTGACCCGGCGATAGCGCCAGTCCTCCGGGTCGGCGATTACGGCAGGAAGTGCCACCGGCGCCGCCGTCGTCCGCGCCGCGATCTCGGAAAGGAGGGCCCGTTTCCAGGCGAGCCGCTGGAGCTGCCATGTGCCAAGGCCGATCAGGAGGGCAAGGCCGACCAGCGTGCAGACACTCGCGCCGAATCCGGGCCGAAAGCGGCGTTTATTCCGCGGTGTCTTCGTTGTCATGGCCTTCCAGTCGGCCTTCCCGGGCTCCATGGTGATATTGCAGCGCGATCAGGGTTGCCTTGAAGGGCCGCAGCAGGCCGATCGAGCCGAGCACGATGAGCGGCGTCCACAACACCGCGTGCACCCAGTAGGGCGGCGAGAAGGCGACCTCGACCCAGAGCGCCGCGCCGGTGACGACGAAGCCCAGCGCGAGCATGATGAAGATCGCCGGTCCGTCCCCCGAATCCGCTTTCGACAGATCGAGCCCGCACACGTCGCAACTTTCGCGAACGGCAAGAAAGCCGTCGTAGAGCGCGCCCTTGCCGCAGCGCGGACAGCGCCCCCTGAGCCCCGCCCACCAGGGCGAGACGGGTGGGTAATCGGCGCCTGTCGCGTCTCTTCCGGAGCCGCCGCTCAATGGACGACCGCCCCCGCCCCCCAGACATAGATGCAGCTGAAGAGAAACAGCCACACGACATCGACGAAGTGCCAGTACCAGGCCGCCGCCTCGAGGCCGAAATGCTGGGTCGGCGTGAAATGGCCCTTGTAGGCACGCAACAGGCAGACCGAAAGGAAGATCGTGCCGATGATCACGTGCAGGCCGTGAAAGCCGGTGGCGAGGAAGAAGGTCGAACCGTAGATCCCGCTCGAGAGCCCGAAGGGCGCCATGCTGTACTCATAGGCCTGCAGCGTCGTGAACAGGAGCCCGAGACCGACCGTCGCCCACAGCCCCTTCTTCAGCCCCTCGCGGTCATCATGGAGCAGCGAGTGGTGGGCCCAGGTCACGGTCGTGCCCGAAAGCAGCAGCACCAGCGTGTTGATATAGGGAATGTGCCAGGGATCGAAGGTGACGATGCCTTCGGGTGGCCATACGCCACCCACCGCCTCGGGCGGGAACAGCGCGGCATTGAAATAGGCCCAGAACCAGGCGACGAAGAACATCACCTCGGAGGCGATGAAGAGGATCATGCCGTAGCGCAGGCCGATCTGCACCACCGGCGTGTGATCGCCCTGCTGTGCCTCCTTCACCACATCCGACCACCATTCGTACATGGTGTAGAGCACGCCGATGAAACCGAGCCCGGCGACATAGCCGGAATAGGGAATGTCGTGCATCACGCCGACCCCGCCCAGCGTCAGAAGCAGGAGCGAGATCGAGCCGACGATCGGCCACGGACTGGGATTTACGAGATGATATTGGTGTTTGACAGTGCTCGCCATGGTCTCACTCTCTCTTCACTGCTGCGCCCCGTGCGGGGTTCCCGCCGCGGAATTATCAGGTCTCATTCGCCGTCCGTCATGCTTGTCGCCGTCGCATGCGGCGTCTCGGCATAATTGCGGAAATAGAAGGTATAGGACAAGGTGATCTCGCTCACGCCGTCCATATTCGGATCCTCGGCGATCGCCGGATCAACGAAATAGGTGACGCCCATCTTCACCGTCTCGCCGGGAGCGAGCGTCTGCTCGGTGAAGCAGAAACACTGGATCTTCGCGAAATAGAGCCCCGCCTTGTGCGGCGTCACATTATAGACGGCGCCGCCGGTGATCGCGCGATCCGAAAGATTGGTCGCCTCGTAATACGCCATCCCGGTCTCGCCGACCTTGACGGTTTCAACCTGTTGCAGGGGGTGGAAGCGCCAGGGCAGGTGCGGATCGACGCTGCCATCAAAGCGGATCTGCATGACGCGATCGAGTACCGTCCGCTCCGCCGCTTTCGCTTCCTGCGTAGTGCCGCCATAGCCGGTGACCTGACAGAAGATGCGATAGAGCGGCACCGCGAAAATGGCGAGCGAAGCCGAAGCGCCAAGGGCGACGCCGGCGATCAGCAGGGCCTTCAGATTCTTTTTCTGTCGCGGCGTCATCCGGCAAGCCCCTCGAATTTCACGATCGACACGACGAACAGCAGCGCCACGAAGCCGAACAGGAGCAAGGCCAGCGCGATATTGCGCGAGCGCCGCTTCCTCTCGAATTCCGACAGCGCCATGTCAAAAGGTCCCGACAAGACGCTCGCCGCCGAGCGTCGCGAAAAGAAGGAAAAGATAGAGGATGGAAAAGGCGAAAAGCTGCCGCTCCGCACCCTCATGACACCGCCACACACGCCACGCCTTGATCAGAAAGACGACGCCGAGCGCGGCGGCGACGAGGCCGTAGGCCGGTCCGGCAAAGCCCACCGCATAAGGGGCAATGCCCAAAGGCGTAAGAAGCGCGCTGTAGGCGAGGATCTGTCGCCGCGTCACGGCCTCGCCGGCGACCACCGGCAGCATCGGCACCCCCGCGCGGGCATAGTCCCGCGAGCAGAAGAGCGACAGGGCCCAGAAATGCGGCGGCGTCCAGACGAAGATGATGGCGAACAGGATCAGCGAGTCGAGCGTCACATTGCCGCTGACCGCGGCATAGCCGACGAGCGGCGGAAAAGCGCCGGCGGCACCGCCGATGACAATATTGTGCGGCGTGCGGCGCTTGAGCCACATGGTGTAGACGACGACGTAGAAGGCGATGGTGAGCGCGAGAAGCGCGGCGGCCACGAGATTGACGACGAGCCCCATGAAGACCACCGCCGCGACGGCGAGAACGAGCCCGAAGGCGAGCGCCTCGCCGCGCGTTAGACGCCCCGCCGGCAGCGGCCGGTTGCGCGTGCGCGCCATTGTCGCATCGAGGTCGGCCTC
The DNA here is from genome assembly GCA_046753425.1 of Rhodothalassiaceae bacterium. Classification (GTDB taxonomy): domain Bacteria; phylum Pseudomonadota; class Alphaproteobacteria; order Sphingomonadales; family Rhodothalassiaceae; genus J134. The sequence goes on from JBHHTO010000031.1 coordinate 12,787, forward strand.
GTACCACATGTTGAGCGCCCCGGCAGCGCCGGCGCCGACGGCGATGGCGAGAAGCGCCGCGAAGGCCAGCACCGGATGCAGCGCACCGGGTGCCGCGGTCATGCCGACGAAGGCGGTGAAAAGGACGAGCGACATCACCCGCGGCTTCAGGAGCAGCACATAGTCGCGAGCCTCGCCGCCGCCATGGGCAACCGGCAACTGGCCTTCCTTCACCGTCGTTGCTGCGTTCGACATCGCGCGACCCGCGGATGCGGCGGCCTCACAGCCGCCACGCCCTCATCTCCCTACTTGATCACCGGCAATTCGGTGAACTGGTGGAATGGCGGCGGCGACGGCAGCGTCCATTCAAGCGTCGTCGCCCCCTCGCCCCAGGGGTTGTCGGCCGCCTTCTTGCCCCGGAGCAGGGTGTAGGCGACGAGGCCGAGGAACCAGACCACCGCGACCGCCGTGATATAGACGCCGATGGTCGAGACATGGTGCCAGAAGGCATAGCCGTCGGCATAGTCGACATAGCGCCGCGGCATGCCCGCAAGTCCCAGGAAGTGTTGCGGGAAGAAGACGATATTGACGCCGATGAAGGTGAGCCAGAAATGCACCTGCCCGGCCCATTCGGGGTACTGCCGGCCGCTCATCTTGCCGATCCAGTAGTAGAAGCCGGCGAAGATCGCGAACACGGCGCCGAGCGAGAGCACATAGTGGAAGTGCGCCACCACATAATAGGTGTCGTGGAGCACTGTATCGACGCCCGCATTGGCGAGCACGACACCCGTCACGCCGCCGATGGTGAAAAGAAAGATGAAGCCGATGGCGAACAGCATCGGCGTCTTGAGCTCGATCGATCCCCCCCACATGGTGGCGATCCAGGAGAAGATCTTCACCCCCGTCGGCACCGCGATGACCATCGTCGCCATCACGAAATAGGCCTTGGTGTCGACATCGAGGCCCACCGTGTACATGTGATGCGCCCAGACGACGAAGCCGATGAAGCCGATGAAGACCATGGCATAGGCCATGCCGAGATAGCCGAAGACCGGCTTTTTCGCGAATGTCGAGACCACGTGGCTGATGATGCCGAAGCCGGGCAGGATCAGGATATAGACCTCGGGATGCCCGAAATACCAGAACAGGTGCTGGAAGAGGATGGGATCGCCGCCCTGCGCCGCCTCGAAGAAATGGGTGCCGAAATTGCGGTCGAACAGCAGCATGGTGATGGCGCCCGCGAGCACCGGCAGGGCAAGCAGCAGCAGGAAGGCGGTCACCAGCACCGACCAGGCAAAGAGCGGCATCTTGTACATGGTCATGCCCGGCGCGCGCATGTTGAGGATCGTGGTGATGAAATTGATGGCGCCGAGGATCGAGGACATGCCGGCGAGATGCAGCGAGAAGATCGCGAGATCCATCGCCGGTCCGGGATGCCCGGCGAGCGAGGAGAGCGGCGGGTAGATCGTCCAGCCGGCACCGACGCCGTCCATGCCCGGCGGTCCCTCGACAAAGGTCGAGAGTAGCAGCAGCGCAAACGACACCGGCAGGAGCCAGAAGCTGATATTGTTCATGCGCGGGAAGGCCATGTCCGGCGCCCCGATCATGATCGGGACGAAGACATTGCCGAAACCGCCGATGAGCGCCGGCATGACCATGAAGAAGATCATGATGAGCCCGTGCCCGGTGATCAGCACATTATAGAGCTGATGCGCCGCCGCGGCGTTGCCACCGGTGAACATGGGCAGGAACTGCACGCCGGGTTCCGCGAGCTCGACGCGGATCGCCACCGACATGAGAAAGCCGATGATCCCCGCAATCGCGGCGAACCACAGGTACATGTGGCCGATGTCCTTGTGGTTCGTCGAATAGAGATATCGTTTCAGCCCTCGCGGGTGATCATGGTGCTCGCCGGCATGGCCGGTGCTGTGGGCAGACGCGGTATTCGCCATGAATCTTGTCCCCTGATCGACGCGTTCTTGCGGTATCTCAATCGTGCGCCAGTGCAGCCATCCGGACCGGCGTGCCGTCGGCGGCCGCATAGTCGGCACGGGTCTTCGCCAGCCATGCGTTGAAGTCGTCCTCGGAAACGACCTCGACGACGATCGGCATGAAGGAATGGCCGATGCCGCAGATCTCCGAGCACTGGCCGTAATAGGTGCCAACCTTGGTCGCCTTGAACCAGGTCTCGTTGAGCCGTCCGGGAATGGCATCGATCTTGATCCCGAAGGCGGGCATGGCCCAGGAGTGGATCACATCCGAGGCGGTGACGAGCAGCTTCACGACCTTGTTCACCGGCACCACGACCCGGGTGTCGGTATCGAGCAGGCGGTAGGTCTCGGGCGGTGTCGAACGCCCGAGGAACGCCGCGAGCTGGGCTTCGGCCTGCTTGCGCTCGGCCTGCGTTGCCGGCGAGGGATCGTCGAAATACTTCGCCGGCAGCATGATGGCGTCGAAGGCCAGATTGTCGGCGTCGGGATATTCATAGGACCAGTACCACTGGTGCCCGGTGACCTTGATCACCAGATCGGCCGGCGGCGTCGTGTCCTCAAGATAGAGAAGCTTGAAGCTCGGCACCGCGATCAGCACCAGGATCCCGATCGGCACCGCCGTCCAGACGATCTCGAGAACCGTGTTGTGCGAAGTCTTCGACGGCTGCGGGTT
>JBHHTO010000032.1:0-15264 GCA_046753425.1 Rhodothalassiaceae bacterium
TCAGCCGGACCATCTTCTCGGGGTCCTCGGCATGATCGAGGAGAGCGTTGAGGTTGGAATTGATGATGTCTGCAAGCCGTGAAAAGATACCCATCGAATCTGCTCCTTGGTCTTTCTCTTACCTCGCTGTCGTCACTCGGGCGGGCAGGCCCCCGCCATATGCGGAAGGGCGTCTCCGGCCCTGTTCATCCCCCGCGCCGGCGGACGCGATCGCGCCGCCTTTGCCGCGGACCCCAGCGGTCGCCCGCCCGGGCCCGGTTGCCGGCGCCGAAAAAAGAGATGACGGCCTCGCTCTCGGCCTCGAGCCGGTTGCTCTCGGCGAGCGCTCCCGACAAATGCAGCATGATGTTCATCCCGATCCTCCTTGCATTCGGATGTTGCTTCACCTCCTTCTTGGCAAGCGCCGTGCCAGTCGGTGCGCGGGACGATAAGTACTTGTCATGACAATGGTTTCTGCGCCATTTAGGCAATTTGCGTCGCCGCCGGAAATGCCGTATATTCCTAATTCTTCGTAATTTTTCCTGTTATATAGGATCTTATGCCACCTGTAGAGATCACAATACTCGGCGCGGCTCCCGCCTTCCTCGATCTCATGGATCGGGTCAGCGCGGTTGCACCGCTCGACCGCCCCGTTCTCGTGGTGGGCGAGCGTGGGACCGGCAAGGAGCTGATCGCGGCGCGGCTGCATTATCTCTCCCGGCGCTGGGAGGAGGCCTTCATCAAGCTCAACTGCGCCGCCTTGCCGGAAAGCCTGCTCGAGGCCGAGCTGTTCGGCGTCGAACCGGGCGCCTTTACCGGTGCCGTGCGCCGGCGGCGCGGCCGCTTCGAGCGCGCCGATCGCGGCAGCCTGTTCCTCGACGAGATCGGCACCCTGTCGCCGGCGGCGCAGGAAAAGCTTCTCCGCATCATCGAATACGGCACCTTCGAACGGCTCGGCGGGTCGGACACGCTCGAGGTCAATGTGCGGGTCATCGGCGCCACCAATGTCGATCTGCCGACACTGGCGGAAAAGGGGCGCTTCCGTGCCGATCTCCTCGACCGGCTCGCCTTCGACGTGCTCACCGTCCCGCCACTGCGTGAGCGCGGCGAGGACATTCCGTTGCTTGCCGATCATTTCGGACGCGGCATGGCGCGCGAGCTCGGCTGGCCCGCCTTCCCCGGTTTCAGCGACAAGGCGCTCGCCGACCTTGCGGCCTGGCGCTGGCCAGGCAATGTGCGCGAGCTCAAGAATGTGGCGGAGCGCGCGGTCTATCGCTGGCCGGAGCCCGGACGCCCGATCGACCGGGTCGATTTCGATCCCTTCGATTCGCCCTGGCGTCCGCGATCCGCGCATGCGGACAAGGATCCGGCGCAAGAGAGGGCGCCGGCACGGGATGAGAGGCGCATCGCACTGCCCGAGCCGCCCTATGATTTTCGCGCCACGCTCAGGGCGATCGAGAAGCGCCTGCTTTCCGAGGCGCTCGCCGCGCACCGTCACCACCAGCGCAGCACGGCGGAGGCGCTCGGCCTCAGCTATGACCAGCTTCGCCATGCGGCGAAGAAACATGGTCTCCTCTGAAGGACCAGCGACGGGGCTTGCGTGCGGCCGCGGCGGCGGGCAGGTTGGGCGGCATCCGGGCGACGACCCGCGGGCACGCGAAAGGCAGGGCGGGCTGGATGGATGGATGGATGAAACGGGCGTGACACCACCGCGAAAGCATGGCCGCGGCTGGATGATCGGCGCCGGTGCAGCGGCGCTCGCACTTGCCGCCTTTTTCCTCTATCGCCGCTACGGGGCGGAGGATGTGACCCAGGCCGAGACCATGGTCTATGGCATGTTCCTCTTTCTCGCGCTGGCGGCGCTCATTGCCGTGCCCGTCGGGCTGCTGTTGCGCCTGCTGCGCAGCCGGAGAGCGCCGCCGCTTGGAATCGGGGACAGGGAGGAGGATCGAGAATGACGGGACGGCAACGACGCCGGTCGCACCAGTTGGTCCTGTGTGCCATTCTGGGACTTGGCCTGCTCACCGCGGGGCCCGGCCCCGCCCGCGCCGACGACCTCCTCTTTTTCGGCGGGCCGATCCATACCGGACGCGATGACCGGCCGCAGGTGGAGGCGGTCCTCGTCGCCGGTGAGCGCATCGCCTTTGCCGGCAATCTCGCGGCGGCGCGGGCGCGGATGGCGGAAGGCACGCACGAGATCGACCTCAAGGGCGCCGCGCTCTTTCCCGGCTTCACCGACAGCCACGCCCATCTCTATGGCATCGGCCTGCGCGAGCTGACCCTCAATCTCGAGGGCACGGCCTCGATCGCCGAGCTCAGGGACCGTGTCGCCGAGGCCGCGGCCAAGGCGGCGCCCGGGGCGGTCATCGTCGGCCGCGGCTGGATCGAGACCCACTGGCCCGAGGCACGCTTTCCGAACCGGCACGATCTCGACGCCGTCGTCTCCGACCGGCCGGTCATCCTCACCCGCGCCGACGGTCACGCGCTCGTCGCCAACAGCCGCGCGCTCGCCCGCGCCGGCATCACGCGCGACACCGAGCCGCCCTTCGGCGGTGATATCCTCAAGGACGCCGACGGCGAGCCGACGGGCATGATCATCGACGCCGCGATGGGACTTCTCGCGCCGCTTCTGCGCGCGGCGGAGGAGGTCGACCCGCACCGCGTCTATGAAGCCGCCAACCGCGTCTATACCGCGCGCGGCTGGACCGGCATCCACAGCATGTCGGTCGATCCCGCCCGCCTCGACCTCATCGAGGCGCTCGCCGACGCCGGCGTGCTCAAGCTGCGCATCTACAATTCGGTCGACCGGAAGGGCGCGGGCGCTCTCTTCGAAAGCGGACCGCGGGCCTCGAAGAACGGCCGTGTCACAACGCGCGCGATCAAGCTCTATATGGACGGCGCCCTCGGCTCGCGCGGTGCTGCCCTGCTCGCTCCCTACAGCGACGCCCCCAAAACGGCCGGCCTTCTCCAGATGAAGAAGGCCGATACCATGCCGCTCCTGCAACAGGCGCTCGAGCGCGGCATTCAGGTCAACACCCATGCCATCGGCGACCGCGGCAACCGTCTCGTGCTCGACTGGTATGCGGAGGCCTTCGCGAGCGTGCCCGAGGACGCGCGGGCGGTGGCCTCGCCTCGCTGGCGCATCGAGCATGCCCAGATCCTCGATCCCGCCGACATTCCACGTTTCGCGCAACTCGGCGTCATCGCCTCGATGCAGCCGAGCCATGCGATCTCCGATCTCTATTTCGCGCCGGCGCGGCTCGGGCCGGACCGGCTCGCAGGCGCCTATGCCTGGCACAGCCTCGTCGACTCAGGTGCGGTGATCGCGGCCGGCTCTGACGCGCCGGTCGAGCGCGGCGACCCCCTGATCGAATTCTATGCCGCCGTGGCACGGCGCTCGCTCGACGGCTTTTCCGGCCCCGGCTGGCACCCCGGCCAGGCGGTCGACCGGGCGACCGCTCTGCGCATGCTCACCCTGTGGCCGGCCTATGCCCGCTTTGCCGAGCGCGATCTCGGCACCATCGCGGCCGGCAAGCTGGCCGACCTCACGGTGTTTTCGGGCGACCTCATGACCCTGCCGGTTGCGGAGATCCCGAGGCAGAAGGCCCTGATGACCGTCATCGGCGGCGCGATCGTCTACCGCGCCGACGGTTTCTGAGCCCCTCTCACACCCCGCGCTCGGCGGCCATGCGGTCGAGAAAGCGGGCCAGCGCGCGATCCGCGGACGGCACCTCGAGGAGGAAGGAGTCGTGGCCGGTCAGCGCCTCGTGGACCGCGAAGTCGACCTCCAGCCCGGCCGCGGCGAGGCCCTCGGCGAGCGCCGCCGTCTCGTCGGGCGGGTAGAGCCAGTCAGTGGCGTAGGCGGCGAGAAACACCGCCGCCCTGCACCCCCGGAAGGCGGCCGCGATATCGCCGTCGGGTGCCAGGTCGAAGTGGTCCATCGCCTTGGTGATGACGAGATAGCTCAAGGGATCGAAGCGCTCGACGAAACGGTGGCCGTGATGAGCGAGATAGCTCTCCACCTGATAATCGATGCCGAAGCCATAGGACGGCGTGTCGCGATCCTGCAACCGGCGCCCGAAGCGGGCCGCGAGTTCCTCCGGCGAACGATAGCTCAGATGCGCCAGCATGCGCGCGACCGCGAGCCCGCCGACGGGCGCACGTCCGCTGCCATGATAGCGCCCGCCCTGATAGTCGGGATCGTTGAGAATCGCCTGGCGGCCGATGGCGTGCAGGGCGATCTGCTGTGCGCTGTGACGCGCGCCGACGGCGAAGGCGGCGGCAGCGAAGACACGCTCCGGATAGAGACGCAGCCATTCCAGCGCCTGCATGCCGCCCATCGAGCCGCCGATGACAAGGAACAGGTCGCGGATCCCGAGATGGTCAAGGAGCAGCGCCTCGGCCCGCACCATGTCGGCGATGGTGAGGCCGGGGAAGTCAGGGCCATAGGGGCGCCCGGTCGCGGGATCGATGCTCGCCGGCCCGATACTGCCCATGCAGCCACCGGGCACATTGGCGCAGATGATGAAATAGCGATCGGTATCGAGGATGCGCCCGGGGCCGACGAGGCGATCCCACCAGCCCGGCCGGCCGGTGAGCGGGTGGGCGCCGGCCACGAACTGGTCGCCGCTCAGCGCGTGGGCGACGAGAATCGCATTCGAGCGCGTCGCGTTGAGCCGGCCATAGCTGTTGTAGGCGAGCGGGAATGCCGACAGCCGCGCCCCCGAATCGAGATCGAGAGGCGACGTCTGCGCGAGAAGCGCACGGGGTCCGGCTTCCATCAGATGCGGCGACGCGTGATCCATGGCAGATCTTGCTAGCGGCTTCGCGGCGCGGCGGCAATCTTTGCATTTCGTCGCGACAGCGATTAGAAGCGGGCGCTGCGGCGGGCCCCGGCTGGTGTGCCCCGGCTGTCGGAGAGTGAGGAATGGCGGAGCTCAGACCGAATCCGTGGATTGCGGCGCTTGCACCCTATGTTCCCGGTCGCGCCGGAACCGGGAGTGCGACGCGTGCCGTCAAGCTGTCGGCCAATGAATCGGCGCTCGGAGCCAGTCCGGCGGCGATGGCGGCCTTTCGCGATGCGGCGGGCTCGCTGCATCTTTATCCCGACGGCGATTCCGCGGCCCTGCGCGAGGCACTGGCGGCGGCGACCGGACGCGCCGCGGAGCGCATCCTGTGCGGCGCCGGCTCGGACGACCTTCTGCATCTCGTGGGCCAGGCCTTCGCCGGCCCCGGCGACGAGATCATCCACTCCCGCTACGGCTTCATGATGTACCCGATCATCGCCCACGGCGTCGGTGCCCGGCCGGTTGCGGTGCCCAATCGTGACTGGGCGGCGGATGTCGATGGCATCCTTGCGGCGCTCACTGAGCGGACGCGCATTGTCTTTCTCGACAATCCCAACAATCCGACGGGCGTCTATCTCCCGAAGGCCGAGGTCGAGCGCCTGATCGAGAACCTGCCGCCGTCGGTGGTCCTCGTCTATGACGCTGCCTATGCGGAATGCGTCGATGCGCCGGATTACACCGATGGCCTCGATCTCGCCGATCGCCATGACAATGTGCTCGTCACACGCACCTTCTCGAAACTCTATGGTCTCGCGGCGCTGCGTATCGGCTGGTGCTATGGCAGCCCCGCCGTGATCGACGCCATGAACCGCATCCGCAACCCCTTCAATGTCAGTACGCCGGCGCAGGCGGCGGCCATCGCGGCACTTGCCGACGACGCCCATCTTGCCGCCGCACGCGACCACGCCATCCGCTGGCGGCGGCGATTCGCGCAGGAACTCGCGGCTCGCGACCTCGAGACGGTGCCAAGCCAGACGAATTTCGTGCTCGTCCGGTTCCCGAGCGATGCACCGCGATCCGCACAAGCCGCCGACGCCTTTCTCAGTTCCCGCGGCTATTGCCTGCGCCACCTGCCGGGACAGGGGCTCGGCCACTGCCTGCGTCTGAGCTTCGGCAGCGACGCCGACAATGAGGCGCTCATCACCGCGTTCGACGCCTTTCTCGACGCGACGGCGTGAGGGTATCGCCGCTCACCAGCGGCGCGAGCGCGGCAATCGGCAGGGTGTCGAGCAGAAGCTGCCCCTCCTGCAGGCTGAGGGGAAGCGTCCCGCCGCCCTTCCCATTGCTGCGCGCACGTGTTTCTGCCAATTGCCGGGCCGCGGCAGCGGTCCCAGGCGCGATCACGCCCTGCCGCACGAGATAGGCGATCAGCAGATCGGGGCGGGCGACATGCAAGGCCAGCGCCCCCAGCGGGCGGAAGGCTTCGTCGAGCGCGAGGCTGCCACTGCCGGTGACCCTCACCGGCCCCCAGTCGACGTCGATGCCCGTGATCTCGAGCGTGCCACCGGCATCACGCCAGGCGGCGAGCCCGTCGGCAGTGGGCGGAAAGGCGAGGGCACCGTGCACCTCGAGGCGCAGATCCACATGCGCGATGCGTCCTTCAGGCGCGCCGGCGCCGATCTCGTCGAGAATGATACCGTCGAGGCGGAGCGCTATGTCCGCACGTTCCGCCAGCAACGGTCCTGCGTCCTCGTCGCCGGCACCCATGGGTATGCGGACATGGATCTGTGCGCGCTCGACGGTGACGGGGCTGTCATCGTCGTCGGAGGCCCCGAGCGCAAGCTGTCGCAGATCGCTGTCCATGCGCACGTCGTGCGGCGTGCGCAGCCAGCTCGCCCGCGCCGACGCCGCCTCGTAGACCCAGCGCCCGAGGCTGCCCGAAACCGTTGTCGTTCCGGCAACGAAATGATCCGGTGTCCAGGGGTGGGTAAAGATGGCGACCCGTTCCGCTGCCAGCGCAAACGGCGGTGTGCTTGCGGCCGACCGGAGGTGCAGGTCGCGCAGCGTCAGCGCCAGCCGGTAGGGAAAGCCGCCGCTATCGATCGCTGCGACCTTTGCCGTCACCCCGCGCTCGTCGAGGCGCTCGAGAAACGCCGCCGCCGCATCCTTCGCATCACCGGCAAGACGCCACCAGAAGATGCCGTAGGCGGCCATCGCCGCGAGCAGAAGGAAAAGGAGGAAGCGCAGGCGCATCCGACTCACTCCCGATATGTCACGGCAGATGGTGCCGCGGCAAGGCGGCGCAGGGCGGCAACGAGGTACTTGTTGTACTCGAGAAACAGGCGCGCGAGCCCGGCATCTCCGGCGACGGGGATGGCATAAAGGCGTGGCGCGTCGGGATGGCGCGCGAATTCAAGCAGGCTGCGCCGCATGTGCCAGTCGGCGGTGACGACGGCGAGGCTGCGATGACCGTGTGCACGGGCCCAGGCGACGGCCTCGGCGGCATTGCCTTCCGTATTGCGCGCCGCCCGCCCGAGATCGATGCAGCACCGGAAGAGATCTTCGTCGGCGGGAATCGCGGGCCGGAGTGCGGACAGCGGCAGTTCCGGATCGACACCGGAAACGAGCATGCGCCGGGCGCGCCCCGACTTGAGCACCTCGAGCCCGGCCGCGATGCGCCCGGCACTTCCCGTAAGCACGACCACCGCATCGACCCGGCCGTCCGCGGGCAACAGCGGCAGGTCGGGTTCGGTCGCCACGAACCAGACAAGGCCGGCAAGCCAGAGCATTGCCCCAAGAGCAGCCGGCAGCGCCAGCAAACGCGCGCGGCCCGTCCCCCGGACTGTCGGAACGCCAATCATGGCAGCCGCGCCAGTTCCCGATGCACCGTGAGGTGCGCCGCGATCATGGTCAGGCAGGCGGCAAAGCCTGGCAGGCTCGCGATCATCAGCCACTCGGTCCAGTCGAGCGAGAGCGACGGCATGAGGCCGCGGCCGAGCTGCCCCGCGAGATAGTCGATGCCGAACAGGGTGACGAGTCCGAAGACCAGACCGCCGGCGCCACCCTTGAGGCCCTGGATCATGAAGCGATAGCGAAACTCGCCGGCGATCAGGCTGTCCTCGGCGCCCATGAGGTGGAGGATCTCGACGCTGTCGCGGTGCCCGGCAAGGCCGGCACGGGTACCGAAGGTAGCGATCGCCGCTGTCGCCGCGAGCACCAGGGCGACGATCACCGCTGCCGTCAGTTCGAGGCTTCCGGCAAGACGTCTGACATCGGCCAGCCACTGCGCGTGATCGTCGATGGCAAGCGCCGGTGCGCGTGTTCGCAGTCGCGCCGCCAATGCCTCGGTATCGAGCGTCGCGCCGGGGACCAGGGTCACCTCGAGCAGGATCGGCAGGGGCAGGTCGTCGGTCACGTTTCCCGCCCCGAGCCAGGGCTCGAGCAATTCGCTGAGACGCGCCGCCGAGACCCGGGCCACCGAGCGCACGCCGGGCGTTTTCCCGAGCAGGTCGGTGACCGCCGCCGCCTGCTGCTTCGCCGCTGCGTCATCATCCGCGAAGATCTGCACCGACAGGCGCCCGGACAGGTCCGCAGCCCAGTCGCCGATGGCATGGTTGAGGGCGAAACCGAAGCCGGCGGCGAGCACCGACAGATAGACCATGACCCCGATCACCCAGGGCAGCGTACCGCCGGCGATGCCGGACTCGGGCAGGAAGCGGAGTGGCCGGAGGCGCATCAGGCGTCCTCCCAGCCGCGCCGCGCGCTCTCGGTCAGCGGGTTGCGCGGCGGGCGATACGTCTCATCGATGTGCAGACGGCCGTTTTCAAGCGACATCACAGCACCGCCGGTTTCCTCAACGAGTTCGATATCGTGGGTCGCGACGACGGTCGTCGTGCCCAGCCGGTTGAGCTCGACGAAGAGATGCATCAGCCGGCGCGCCATCGCCGGATCGACATTTCCGGTCGGCTCGTCGGCGAGCAGAAGGTCGGGCTTGGCGATCACCGCGCGCGCGATCGCGACCCGCTGTTTCTCACCACCGGACAGGGTCGGCGGCCGCGCCTGCATCCGGTCCCTGAGCCCGACCCAGGCAAGAAGCTCTTCGACATGCTCGCGAATCTGCGCCTCGCTTGCACCGCCGGCGATGCGGAGCGGCAGGGCGACATTGTCGAGGGCGCTCAGATGATCGAGAAGATGGTAGTCCTGAAAGACGACGCCGATGCGGCGGCGCAAGGCTGGCAGCGACTTGCGCCCGGCTGCGGTGATGTCCCTTCCGAACATGGTGACGAGGCCGCGCGACGGCCGGTGCGCAAGATAGAGGAGCTTGAGCAGCGAGGACTTGCCGGCACCGGAAGGCCCGGTCAGGAAGTGAAAGCTGCCCGGCTCGAGTGTGAAGCTGATGTCCTGCAACACCTCGGCACCCATGCCGTAGCGCATTCCCACATTCTCGAATCGGACGAATCGCCTGCTCAAGCTGTTGCCGGCATGCTGTGCGGCCGCGGCCGCGTTGCGAGATGCCGCGAGAATGGCACAGCGCCGCCGCGTCCGTAAAGGCGCGCGCTTGCACCGGGCGCGCGATGCCCATATAGCTCGGCCCATGCACATGGCGCCGCTGAAGGGGCGCGGTGCCGAGCCACAGGGGAAGACACCCAGGGGCGTCATGATTCTGAGCTGTCCCAATTGCGCCACGCGATTTCGGGTGCCGGATGCCGCCATCGGCCCGAAGGGTCGTCGCGTGCGCTGCAGCGCCTGCGGACATCTCTGGTTCGTCGAACCCGTCGCCGGCGTCGAGGGCGCTGCCGACGACGCCCCGCCGCCGGCGCCGGCAATGCCGGACAGGGAACCGGAGGCAGCGCCCAGCCGCGACAAGGCCGTACCCGACATGACGGCCGCGGCGGACGAGGCGGATACAGAAGAGGATTATTATGCCCGCCGTCGCGCCCTGCGCGCGCGCGGCAGGGATACGGTCGCACAAGATGCAGCGCCGCCCGGGGCGCTTTCTGCACTGGTACTTGCCGGATGGGGCCTGTGGGTCCTTTTCCTCGTCGGCCTTGGCATCGCACTCCTCGCCTTCCGCCCGGCGATGGAGTCGCTTTGGCCGCCCATCACCGGCCTTTATGCGGTTCTTGACGGCGGGCAAGAGGCTGCCGGCGAGACGCCGTTGCCGCCAGCGCCGTCGGCCGAAGACGCGATCAGCGTGTGGCTGGACCCGCGCCCCGACTGGGTCGAATCAGGCGATGGCTGGACGGTCACCATCCGCGGCAGTCTGACGAATACCGCGAGCGTTCCGGTCGATCTGCCGCCGCTCCTGCTCGATCTTGTGGACGCCGACGGCAAACGCCTCAAGCGGGTCCGGGTGCCGCTCGAGGTGGACCGGTTGCTGCCCGGGGCTGTCGAGCGCTTTTCGATCGAGGTGCCGGAAGCGCCCGCCGAAACCACCGGAATCAGCCATCTATGGGAGCAGACAACCGATGACCAGTGAGCCGGACATCACCCTGGACCGAATTGCCACGCTCTTTTCGGCCGAGGACATCGCCGGGCGCATCGAGCACCTCGCCGATGCCGTCGTGGCGGCGGCGAGGCGCCCGCTGCTGGTCGAGGTGATCATGAACGGGGCGGTCATTTTCGGCGCCGATCTCGTGCGCGCGCTGTCGCGCCGCGGACAGGTGGTGGAAATGGATTTCATCGCGCTGTCGAGCTACGGCAAGGGGACCGAGAGCTCGGGCGACGTGGTCCTCGAGGCCGATGCCCGCGGCGCCATCGCCGGGCGCGACGTGCTGCTCATCGACGACATTCTGGAGACCGGGCGCACGCTCGCCTATGCCCGCGACTATTTCGCCTCGCGCGGCGCGGCACAGGTGCTCACCTGCGTTCTGCTCGACAAGTCGGCCGGTCGCGATCCGGTCATCCGGCCCGATTTCGCGGGCTTTCCCTGTCCGGACCTGTTCGTGATCGGCTATGGCATGGACTATGCCTACCGCTTCAGGGAGCTGCCCTATATCGGATATATCAAGAGCGACGAGGCAGCACATGGCGCGGATCCTGCTCGCTGAGGACGACGAGGCGGTCCGCAGCTTCGTGCGCCGCGCCCTCGAGTCGGCGGGCCACGAGATCGTTGAGGTGACCGATGGCGGTCAGGCGCTCGAGCGACTCGCCGCCGAGCGTTTCGATCTTCTGCTCTCGGATATCGTGATGCCGGTGATGGACGGCATCGCACTTGCGCTCAAGGTGACCGTCGAGCGTCCCGATCTGCCAATTCTGCTGATGACCGGCTTCGCCGCCGAGAAGCAGCGGGCGCACAATCTCGAGGCGCTCACCACCGAGGTCCTGAGCAAGCCCTTCACCATGGACCAGCTCCTGCGCACCGTCCGCCGCGCCCTGGAAAAGGGCTCCCCGGCCGGCTGAGACGAAATCGTGCCTCTTCAGGGCGAGTCGGGGTCTTTGCCCCCATCAGCCGGCATGGCCGGCGCGAGCGCTGCGAGATGCTCTTGCGCCAGCGCCGCCGCGGCATGTCCGGGCCAGCGCGTGATCACCGCCTGCCAGTCCCGACGTGCCGCCCCCGCATCGCCGCGCGCGGCGGCGATATTGCCGCGCACGAGGAGAGTCTCGGGCCCTTCTCCGGCCAGGTCGATGGCCCGCGCGATCGCTTCGCTCGCCGCATCGAGCTCGTGCAAGGCGCGATAGGCACTCGCCATATAGACGAGAATATCGCTGCGTGCCGCGGCGCCGGCGCGCGCCTCCTTGAGGTCGGCGAGCGCCGCCGCAAAGTCCCCGGTCTCAGCCAGAGCCCGCGCACGATCGATATGGAGCTCGACCCGCGCCGTGCCGGCGTCGGCGGGCGCCTCGGCGAGGCCCTGCGAGAAGGCGGTATAGGCCTTTTCCGGATCGCCCGCGAGGAGCCAGGCATTGCCCATCTGGGCATAGACATCCGCGAGCAGCCGGTGCGAATCGGCGGGCCCGAGCGGATCATGCGGGACTCCGCGTCCGAGCCTCAGATCCTCGGCAATGGCTGCCAGCTCGGTGGCCGCCGCCTCATAATCCCCGCTGCCAAGGAGGGCCGCGGCATGGCAGTGGCGGGCCGCAAGGCCGCCGCCCTCGGCGCGCCAGCCAATGCTCAGCCGAAGGGCCTCCTCCGGTGTGCTGCTGGCGAGATCGAGACAGTGGCGGTAGCGCGCGACCTCGGCGGCGGCATCCGGTTGCCCAGGCGCCGCCGCGGCAAGGGCCGGCAGACAAGCGAGGAATGTGGCAAGAGGCATTGCACGCATGGCCCTCACCGACCATGAAAGGGAGGAAGAAGGCAAGAGGGAATCCCGCGGATGCGCCTTTTTTGCTTCGGCTTCGGTTACAGCGCGCGGGCGCTCGCGGCGCAGCTTCCGGCCCACGACCGGGAACTGGCCGGCACCAGCCGGGAGCCTGCGGCCAGGGCCATGCCGGACGGGGTCGCGCACTTTGCCTTTGACGGCCGCACACCGCTCGGCACCCAAGGTCGGCAGCTTCTCCGGCGCGCGAGTCACATCCTGCTGTCAATCCCGCCCACAGCCGACGGCGATCCGGTGCGCGCGCTGCACACGGAGGATATCGTCGCGGCGCAGGGCTGCCGCTGGATCGGCTATCTGTCCTCGACCGGCGTCTATGGCGATCATCAGGGAGCGTGGGTCGACGAGGCGACGCCGGCGCGGCCGCGGACCGCTCGCGCGCGGCGGCGTCTCGCGGCGGAGCGAGCCTGGCAGGCGCTCGCGGAACGCCACGGCCTGCCGTTGCATATCTTCCGCCTCGCCGGCATCTACGGGCCAGGCCGCAATGCCTATACGGCGCTCAAGAGCGGTCGCGCACACCGGATCGTCAGCCCCGGTCATGTCTCCTCGCGCATTCATGTTGCGGATCTCGCAGCCGTGCTTCTTGCCTCGATGGCACAGCCGCGACCGGGCGCGGTCTACAATGTCTGCGACGACAGGCCCGCGCCGCCGGCCGACGTGGTGGCCTATGCGGCAGCACGGATGGGGGTTGCACCACCGCCGCTGATGACGCCAAAGGAGGCCGGGCTCTCCGCATTTGCCCGCAGCTTCTATGGCGAATCGCGTCGCGTCTCCAATCGACGGATACATGATGAGCTGGGTGTGCGGCTGCGCTATCCCGATTATTGCGCCGGGCTCGATGCCCTGTGGGAAACCGAGGTCGCCGGCGGCACATAGCCCGTCTCGGCACGCACATGCGCCCAGTGGCGGGCGATCAGTGCCCGGCTGAGCGGCCCCGGCCGCCCGTCGCCGACCGGCTCGCCGTCGATCGCGACGACCGACATCACGAAGCGCGTGGTGGACGCCGTGAACGCCTCCCGTGCCGCCCGCGCCTGTGCCGCCGAAAAAGGCATCTCGACGATCTCGATTCCCTGTTCGGCGGCGAGCGACAGGATCACCGCGCGGGTGATTCCGGGCAGGATCTCCGGGCCGAGGCTGCGGGTCAGGAGACGGCCCTCCCGATCGACGATCCAGGCCGTCGAGGAGGCGCCCTCGGTGACCCTTCCTGCCTCGTCGACCATCCATGCCTCCGCCGCCCCGGCCTTCGCGGCGGCGTCCCGCGCCAGGACATTGCCGAGCAGGGACACCGACTTGATATCGCAGCGCTTCCAGCGCGGATCGGGGAGGGTCACGACGGTGATGCCGGTTTCCTGCCGCCGGCGGTGCGATTCGATATCGAAGCGCCGCGCCGTCATCACAATGCCCGGTTGCAGCGGGTCCCCGGGAATGGCATGGTCGCGTGGCGCAACGCCACGGGTCACCTGGAGATAGATCGTTCCCGTCGCGATGCGGTTGCGCCGCATGAGCCCGTGCATGACCGAGGTCAGCGCGGCACGGCTCATCGGCATGGCAATCCGGAGCGCGGCAAGCGAACGCGAGAGACGGTCGAGATGCGGCGCGAGATCGAGACAGCGGCCGCCGATGAAGAGACAGACCTCATAGACGCCGTCGGAGAACTGATAGCCGCGATCCTCGATATGGACGGCGGCAAGGCGGTGCGGCACATAGCGGCCATTGACATAGGCGATGCGGGACACGGGCGGCCTCGCTGACAGGGCGTGTCGGGGCCGCGTCCCGGAGCCGGGTACACGGCGGCGGAATGTCAGCCCTCGACGAGCTCGGCGTCAAGCCCGAGGATGTGGGAGGCACGCTCGCCAAGCCGGTGGCACATTTCTTCCGGCGTCACCGTGAAGCTGACGGCAAGCGTTTGATCCTTGTGATAGGCGACCACCGCGGGAAGGCTTTCCCCGTGCGGGGTGGTGAGCATCACCTCGGCACCGCGCTTGAGCGGCAGGTCGAGCCTGAGGCGCGCGCCGGTGAGCGAGATGTCGTTGATCCGGCACTCGAAACGAAAGGAGCCGACACTCAGCGTACCGCGCCAGATAACCGGGCGCCGGCGTGACGTCCGTCTCTCGCTGGCCGTGCTCCCTTCCTTACTCATGATCTGCCATCATCCACGCTCTTGCCTCGACCATGGGGAAGGATTTTAATCAGGACACGTTTTCGCAACGTTAACGAAAGATGGGATTTATTCGGATCAGGACGGCCAGGGAAACGAATCGGGTTCACATGCCGGACAAGCCGAAGCTTCTTCTTGTCGAGGACAGCCGGACGCTCGCCGAGACCTACGAGGCCTATCTCGCGTCGCTCGACGTGCGGACCACGCGTGCCGAAAGCCTTGCCGCGGCACGGACGGCCGTCGCCGAGGACGGTTATGATGTGATCCTGCTCGATGTGAAGCTGCCCGACGGCGACGGTCTCGACCTCCTCGATGTCCTGCCGCGTGGCGACGAGATGCCCCGCATCATCGTCATGACCGCGCATGGCTCGATCGCCGTGGCGGTGGCGGCGATGCGGGCCGGCGCGGCGGATTTTATCGTCAAGCCGTTCGACAAGGCGCGGCTGCTCACCACCGTGCGCAATGCGCTCGAGTACCGGCGACTGACGCGCCTCGTGCACCGGTACGAACAGAGCTTCCGCCACGAGGGATATGGCGAGTTTCTCGGTTCGAGCCCGGCGATGCAGGCGGTCTATCGCATGATCGACAATGCCGCGCCATCGCGCGCGAGTGTCTTCATCACCGGCGAGTCGGGAACCGGCAAGGAGCTCTGCGCCCGCGCCCTGCACCAGCGCTCGCCGCGGCGCGATGCGCCCTTCGTGGCACTCAACTGCGCCGCCCTGCCCAAGGAGCTTATCGAAAGCGAAATCTTCGGCCACCGCCAGGGCGCCTTTACCGGGGCCACCAGCAACCGCGAGGGCGCGGCCGTGCGGGCCGACCGCGGCACCCTCTTCCTCGACGAAATCTGCGAGATGGACCTGGCTCTACAGGGCAAGCTGCTGCGCTTCCTGCAGACCGGCATGGTGCAGCCGGTGGGCGCCGACGAGGCGCGGCCGGTCGATGTCCGCATTCTCTGCGCCACCAATCGGGATCCGCAGGAGGAGGTAAGTGCCGGGCGCTTCCGCGAGGATTTGTTCTACCGCCTGCA
>JBHHTO010000033.1:0-15153 GCA_046753425.1 Rhodothalassiaceae bacterium
CCGGCATGCGGATGAACCGCTTGAGCTCGCGCCGGTTCGTAACCGGCTCGATCGTCACCTCTCCCGGCGCCCGCATCGCCCGATCATCCCTTCCGTTGCGTTCAAGGCCCTTCCAAATCCGCCGCGACCCCGTCACCGGGGCCAGAGACTGCACAGCGCTTGCCGCTAAAGTACCGCAACATCGGGACCTTAGCCGCCGAGGCGAGGAACGCCAAGCCGCTGATCCTCACACTTGCATCACATGCGCGGGACGCGCGGGTTTTTGTCAGGACCTGCGTCCTTTGCGCAACGCCCGGCCCAGCCGTCCGAAGGCGGCTGCATCCTCGTGCGCCAGGCCGTAGCGGACGAACAGGGCAAGCGCGAGGAGGAATGCCGCCAGCAATATGGCAAACTGCATCGCCGACGGCAGACCGGCCACGGCCCGGCCGGTGACGAGGATCGCCCCGCCCAAGAGAAGGGAGACGAGGAGCGGCCGCCACATCTGCCGGCTGTAGGGCAAGATGCGGACGAGCAGGGCCACCTCGAGGAAAGCGAGTGCCGCCGATGTCACCATCCCGGCGGCCGCGGCGAAAGCGGCTCCGGCGGTCCCATGGGATCCGACGAGCAGCAGGAGCAGGGCGACCATGACCGCGAGACCTGCGAGGCCATTGGCGAGCGACCAGTAGGTCGAGGAAATGGTGCGCACGATGGCCGGTGCCTGACCAAAGAGAAAGGAGACCAGGCGGCCGACAACGAGAATCGCGAGGGCGTTCGCCACCTCGCCGGCGGCGACGCCCACGCCCTCAAGCAGCAAGCCGCGCGCGGCGAGTACGGCCGCCGCCGCGAGAATGCCGATCGCCATCATGAGGCGCGTCGAATAGGCATACATGTCCTCGACCGCCTGCACCCCGGTGGCACCGGCGCGATAGGCGGCCAGCGGCGCGATCACATAGTCGAAGCTCGTGTGGATGACCTGCAGGAAGCTCGAGATCTTGCGTGCGATCGAGTAATAGCCCGCGGCCGCCGCACCGGCCGCACCGGGCACCAGCACATTGAGCAGCACGACGGGAAGCTCGGAGAAGAAGCGCTGGATCAGCGTCGCCGGTATCATGGGCAGCGCGTAATGCAGCATGCGGCGGAAAAGGGCGCGGTCGGTGGGGAGGGCAAACAGGCGTCTCCGGTCGAAAAACCGGCCAAGCAGGCGCCAGGCGAGAATGACCGCCAGCGCCATCGAGACGACATGCGCGAGAAACAGGCCCCGGGTGTGCAGCCCCAACGCAAAGAAGAGCAGCGCCAGGCTGATGCGGAATGCCTGCTCGTAGAAGGAGCGGATACGGATCTCGGGGCCGAACTTGCGTCTTGCACGGACGCAGGCGGTGAGGATCTCGAGCGTCGTCCACAGCGGCAGCAGCCAGGCATAGAGCCGGATGATACCAACGGCGGTCGCGGAATCGACCGCCTCTGCACCCTGGACGAGCACCTGGAGCCACGGCGCGCCGAGTGTGAGCACGATCGCGCCGGCAACACCGGCGAGCCCCGATACCATGACCGCGATCGCGACGCCGCGATGCACATCCGTTTCGTCGTCGAAGGCGGGCAGGAAACGCTGCAGCGCGACATCCATTCCCATCTGCGTGAAGCCGGTGCCGATGCGCACCACCGCCCACAGCGTGGCGTAGATGCCGAACATCACCGACCCATAGAGCCACAGATAAAGGGGAAAGCTCGCCGCCTCGATAAGCGCGCCGGCGCGGCCGAGGAAGGCGAGACTTGCCCCGCGGGCCAGTTCCCGGCGATCGCCCTGATGGTGGGCCTGTTCTTCCTGTGCGGGTCGCTCGCTGGTCATTCTTCGGTGTAAAACAGGACGGTGAGGCCGATGAGCAGGAACACGGCAAGAGGCCCGAACGCCGCCAGGAATGGCGGCGCAGCGCCGTATTTTCCCATCGCCAGCATGAAATTGTCGGCGACGAAAAAGGCGAATCCGAGCCCCATGCCGAAGGCCATACGGGCAAAGAGCTGGCCCCGGCGATGCACACCGAAACCGGCAAGCGCGGCGAGGATGGGCATGATCAGGGTCGAGGCCGGGAGGGCCAGCTTCTGATAGAGTGCGGCCTTGAGCGCGGAGACCGGAAGCCCCTCCCGTTCTCTCTGCGCAATGGCGTCGGCGAGCGCGGAGAAACCCACATACTCCGGCACGATGCTGAGCGAGAAGAATCGTTCCGGTCGGACGGCGAGCCCCCAGGGCTCGGACTCGCTGCGACTCACGCTCTGGGTCGCCAGGTCGAAGCGACGCACCGAGTAGAGGATCCAGTGGCCATCCGTGTACCAGGCGAACTCGGCACGCGTCACGGCATCGAGGAGTCCCTCCGCGTCGCGCTCATAAAGCGTGACGTCGTCGAGCACGACGCGGTTGCCGGTGCGGCTGACCGCCTTCACCAGCACCACCGACCGCCCCTCGGTGAGCCAGATATCGGCGAGATTGTCGGGCGGCGGCGGCAGATCGGCGGCATAGTCGAAGCGCTGCCAGTAGGCGAGCTCGGCGACCGCCGGCGCCACCACCTTCTGGTCAAAGACGAAGTGCAGGACGCCGACCACAGCACAGACGAGGCCGATCGGCAGCAGGATGCGGTGCGCCGACATGCCGGACGCCTTCATGACCACGATCTCGCTGTGCTGGTTGAGCGTGGCGAGCGTCAGCAGAACCGCGAGCAGCGCACTGAAGGGAATGAATCGGCTGAGAAGATCCGGCAGCCGCAGCAGGACATAGCGCCACAAGGCGGCACCGCCATTGCCCTCCGCGGCCAGGATCGCGTCCATCTGGTCGAGAAGGTCGAGCATTTGCAGGATGGCGACGACGCCAATGACGAGGGCGAGCAGGCGGACCAGGAACTGGCGCGCCAGATAGCGGCCGAAGGTGCGCGACGGGACAAAATAGCGGCGCAGGGGGCGGAAGGGAGTGGTCATCGTGCCACCGCCTCACGAATACCTGCGACAAGCCGGCGCAGCGGCCGCAACAAGCCCTCGGCGACGCGATCGATAAGCCCCGCGACGCCGCGCCCGGGGCGATAGGCCGCCGAGACGAAGAGCACCACGCCAAGCGCGAGGAGAAGCCCATAAAGTGTCCAGATGGTGAGATAGGGCGAGGCGCCGGCAAGCGCCACCTGACGCTCGGCGGCCTCGCTCAGCTCGTTATAGACGATGAGCAGCGCCAGCCCGGCAACGATACTGCCTGCGGCTGCGGTGCGCTTGTTGGCGATGCCGAGCGGTACGGCGACGAAGGGAAGCGCGAGAAAGGTCAGGATATGAAGGAGCCGCCAGTGGAAGTTCCCGAGGAATCGCCGCCGGTCGTTGGGTGGCGTCGCGGGGTCGTCGATCGCCGCGCTAAGCTCGCCGAGCGTGAGCTCGAGCTCCTCACCGCCGCGGCGGCGGAACGCCTCGATGCGCGGCAGGTCAACGACGATATCCTGCGAGCGGAAGGACAGCACGCGCGGCGTCCTGTATTCCGGGTCGAATTCGATCAGGCGTCCGTCATAGAGGCGCAGCAGGATCGTCTGGTCGTCCTCGGTGGCAAAGAAGCCGCCGCGCTTCGCGGTCGCCGTGATCTCCTCCCCGTGCACGGTTTCGCGCCGCAGGAAGATCTCGTCGAGCTCGCGACCGCCCTCCCGCGTCGCGCCGACACGGAGCAGCAGATTCTCGCCCAGCGGCACGAACTCGCCGACCCGGATGCTGGCGCCAAGAGCGCCGCTGCGCAGCTCGAAATCGAGCTGCCGGTACGCATAGCGGCTGAACGGCTGAAGATAGCCGACGAGCCAGACATCGGCAGCGCCGAGCAGGACTGCCATGACAAGAAGGGGCGCCATCAGGCGGGGCAGCCCGGCCCCGGCCGCGAACAGGGCGTCGAGCTCGCTCGACAGCGACAGCGAACGAAACGCGAGAAGCATTCCCAGAAATGCGCCCACGGGCAGGGCAAGTCCGAGATAATGGGGCACAAGATGCGCGAGCATCTGCCACACGACATCGGCCGGACCGTTTTCGTTGACCACGAAATTGAACAGCCGCAGCATGCGTTCGAGCAGCAGCAGCAGGGCGGCGATGAGAACGGTGATCCCGAAGGGAATCGCCACCCGCCGCAAGACATAGAGGTCGATGCGCCGGATCATCGCCGCCAACGCCTCCGCCGTCCGACAGCGCCCGGTCCGGTACCCGCAACAGTCATATTTCCGCCACCTTTCTTCGCTTTCTGGCGACGCTCGACGGCGACACCGTGGGGGGCTCGCCTTATGATTTCCACGCCCGGCACGAAGGTCATGCCATGCGTGATCGCAACGCACCGCGTCACCTTCTGTGCCCTGCCTGCGCCGGCGTTGCAAGCGGGAGCTTGGGCGCAGCACATCAGGCGCCGGAACGCAAGGCGGAATGGAAATGAACGCGATTTTAACCTATGCTCCGACGGGTCGCCCCGCACCTGATCCGGAACGGTCCGGCGCGCCGCGGCAGGAAAAGGCGGATTGCTGATGCTGGAAAAGCCGATCAGACGCGCAAGCGGGGAAGGCGCCACGCCTCTGGTGGGGATACTGTCGAATTGCGCCAGCACGCAGAACCGGCACCGGCTCGCCGCGGTGCGCCGGCTGGTCGCGAACGAGCCGCATGTCTTCCATTTCCAGTTCGAGGACATCCGCTCCATCCCCGAGGGCCTGCGCCTGTTCGCGGACGCCCGGGTGGGGCTGATCGTGATCAATGGCGGCGACGGCACCATCCAGGCGACCCTGTCGAGCATCATCAACGAGAACCCCTTCCGGACGATCCCACCGCTGGCCATTCTTCCCGGCGGCCGCACCAACATGATTGCGGCCGATCTTGGTGCCCGCGGCCGGCCCGAGCGGGTCCTCAGAAAGCTGTTTCGCATCGTCGCCAGGGGGCAGCTTGACCGGCATCTCACCGAGCGCGCGATCATGACGCTCGATATCGGGGACGGCACACCACCGCGGGCGGGCCTCTTTTTCGGCACCGGTGGCGTGGTCAATGGTATCGAATGGTGCCGCCGCCGTATCCACCCGCTGCGAATCCCGTCGGCGCTGGGACACGCGATTTCCATCGTGGGGCTGGTGCTGTCCGCCCTCCTCGGAGCCCGAAGCTCCCCCCTGCGCGCGGACCCGCAAACGATCGTTCCCGATGATGGCCGGCGCCTGCATGGCCGTTTCGCGGTCGTCGTCGCCACCACCCTGGACCGTCTCCTGCTCGGCCTCAGGCCCTACGGCGAAGATGGCACGGGGGGCATCAAGTTTTCCGCCATTGCCTTTGGCCGGGGCCCGCTGTGGCGGGCGGTCATCGCGCTTGCCCTCGGACGCTTTTCGCGCGGCGGTATGGACGGATGCCATATCGGCCGCGCCGATCATATCCGCATCGAAGGCCCGGTCCCGGTGACACTCGATGGTGAGATCTACCGGCCCTGCAAGGGACGCCCGGTGGTGCTCCATTGTCCCGGTCAGCTCCGCTTCGTCCACCTGTGAGCCGTCGATCCGAGAGGCACGAAAACGGGACCTCGATCCGCGCTCTCGTCGAGGCGGAGATCACGCGGCCGCAGCCGGCGGCGGTGATCGCGGCAGCGCAACACGCGACGGCACCCCATGGCGACGCCGTCGACGCCCTCCTCTACTACGGCTCCTGCCTGCGCACAGGCGTGCTCGCCGATCGAATCCTCGATTTCTATGTCCTGGTGGCGGACTACGATAGCGCCTATGACCGCCGCTGGCTCGCTCTCGCCAATCGCCTGCTGCCGCCCAATGTCTTCTACGACGAGATGGAATATGCGGACCCGCCGCGATTGCGCAGCAAGGTCAATGTCATCAGCACCGACGACTTTTCCCGTCGTGTGCGGGCGGATTGTGTCAATGTCTCGATCTGGGCCCGTTTCGCGCAACCGGTCGCGCTCGTGCAGGTGCGCGATGCCGATATGCGGGCCCGCATCGTCGACGCCATCGCCGAGGCGATAGGTACGACACTCGATGCGGCCCGGCCATTGGCATCGGCCGGCGACGACGCGGCGGCCCTGTGGAGCCGCGCTTTCGACCTCACCTATGGCGCGGAGCTGCGCTCCGAGCCACCGGGAAAGGGACGCGAGATCTACGAAGCCGATGCGGCGCGCTATGACCGCCTGTTCGCGGCCTGGTGCCGCGAGACCGGCATCGCCACCCGCAGCGATCGGGATGGCCGCCTGCGGCTCGCCGAAAGCCCGCCCGCAAGCGAGCGGCGGCGCGCCCTCCGTGCCTGGCGCCGGCGACGCTGGAACGGCAAGGTCGTGAGCCTGTTGCGCCTGGTGAAGGCGGCCTTCACCTTTTCCGGCGGCATCGATTATCTGGCCTGGAAGATCCGGCGCCATTCCGGTGTCGAGATCACGCTCAGTGCGTGGCAGCGGCGGCACCCGTTGCTTGCGGGGCTGCTTCTTTTCCTTCGCCTGAAGCGGCGCGGGGCGTTCCGCTGAGCGCAAGACCAAGCCGCTTTGCGGCGGCGGCAAAGGCGGCGATGATCGCTTCCACCTGCTCGCGGCTGTGCCCCGCTCCAAGGCTGCAGCGCAGCAGATAAAGCCCGTTCGGCGTCGCCGGCGGCCGCGCCACATTGACGTAGACGCCCTCCGCCAGCAGCGCCTGGCACATGCCGAAGAGTTCCTCCTGGGTGTCGAGGCAGACGGCGACGATCGGACTTTCCGGCTGCGCGGTACCGAGACGGAAGCCGAGCGCCCTGAGACCGGCGTGGAGCGTCTTCACATTCTCCCACAGGTGCGCACGGCGATTTCCGGCATTCTTGAGGGCGCGGATCGCGGCCGTCGCCGAGGCGACCACCGAGGGCGGCAGCGAGGCGGTAAACATATAGGGCCGCGCGGCAAAGCGCAGGACCTCGAACTTCGGATGGTTGGAGACGCAGAAGCCGCCCACTGTGCCAACGCTTTTCGAGAAGGTGCCGACGATAAAATCGACCGCATCCTCAAGCCCGTCCTCCTGCACGACACCGCGCCCCGTGGCGCCGCAGAAGCCCATGGAATGCGCCTCGTCGACGAGAATCTGCGCACCCGCCTCCCTGGTGACCTTCACGAATTCGCGCAACGGCGCGCGGTCGCCGAGCATCGAATAGATGCTCTCGACGACGACCAGCTTGCCCACATCGGCGGGCAGCCGCCGGAGGCGCCGCGCGAGCGAATCCGGATCATTGTGCGCGAACCGGACGACATCGGCACGGCCGAGCGCGCAGGCATCGTAGATCGAGGCATGGCTGTCGGCATCAATGAGCACAAAGTCGCCGCGACCGGCGAGTGTCGAGATCATGCCGAGATTGGCCTGATAGCCGGTCGAGAACACCATCGCATGCGCGGTGCCGTAGAAGTCCTTCAGGCTCTCCTCGAGCTCGCGATGGCCGCGATAGGTGCCGTTGAGAATCCGGCTGCCGGTGGTTCCGGTCCCATAGGCATCGAGCGCCGCCTTGGCCGCCTCGATGGCCGCCGGATCGAAGGTCATCCCCATATAGTTGTTGGTGCCGGCAAGGATCACCTTGCGTCCACCGATCATCGCCTCGGTGGCCGAAAGCACCTCCTCCATGACGATGTTCAGCGGATCGGGATCGGTGTATCCGAGCCGCTCCCGTTCCGCGATCAGCGGGTCGAACTTGTCGAGAAGATCAACCACGGCCCTACCCGTCCTTTCTGATCCGGATCACGGCGTCCGCGACCTCGTCGATGGTCTCGAGCTCGGGGAGAAGATTGAGCGGCAGGACGATGTCGAATTCGTCCTCGATTGCCGCCACCAGATCCATGACCGTCAGCGAATCGAGATCGAGATCCCCGGCGAAGGTCGTTTCCGGCCCCAATGGCACCGCCTTCTTGTTGAAGGGCGCGATCAACTCGCAGATGCGGTCGAAGACGGCCTGCTTGTCGGCACTGGCTGCGGTCATACGTCCTCGCATTGTTTCCGGTGCCCGGGCGGCACGCGGTCTCCGGATATATCAGCCACCGTCGTCCGTGAACAGCGGCACCTTCTGCGCCTAACAAGCCCGCCAAGCTAGAGCAAGCCCTGATCGCGCGCCCAGGCGCAGCTTCGGCCGAGGCCGGTCGCCAGATCGGTCGCCGTCTCGGGCACAAGGCGCAGGATGTCGTTGCCGCCGTCGCGGACCACCCAGTCGGGGTGCAGCAATTCCCGAACCTTGCCACGCCCGAGCATGGCCGGACGTCGGGAGAGAAAGGCCACCAGTTCGGCGGTCATCGCGAGTCCGTGCAATGCCGGCGCGGGAACGGCCAGCGGCCGGACAGGACGCCCGAGCACCCCGGACAGGATATCGGCGATCTCCGCATAGTCGTAGCCGCCGCTCCGCCCGTCATCGACCTCGATCACGCGCCCCCCGTGCGCGGTCCCGGCACACAGGGCGGCAACCAGCCGCGCAAGATCGGGGGCGTAGACGAGCGAGACGCGGTTGCCGGTTCGCCCCGGCACGGGCAGCACACCCCGCGCCGCCGCACGGATCAGCTTCAGGATCTCGCGGTCGCCCGGGCCATAGACACCGGGCGGGCGCAGGATGATGCGGCGGCTTTCCGGCAACGCGCCCGCGACCAGTGCCTCGGCCGCGGCCTTGCTCGCGGCGTAGGGCGACAATTGCGGTTCCCGCGCCGCAAGGCTCGACACGAGCACAAGCCGCGCCGCCGGTGCCGCGGCGTCGAGGGCGGCAAGCAGGCGGGCGGTGCCGCCGCGGTTGACGCTGTCGAAGTCGGCAGCGCGCCGCGCCTTGACGAGGCCGGCCGCGTGGATGACGAGGTCGGCGCCGTGCGCCAGCTCGCGCAGTGCCCGCCTGTTGTCGAGATCGCCGGCCACCCAGGTCACGCCGGTGCGTGGTGCCTGCGGCCGTCGCGTCAGCGCGCGAATATCAATGCCCGACGCCACGAAGGCATCAAGGAGGTGGCGGCCGATGAAGCCGGTCGCACCGGTAATGGCGATACAGGTCATGGCACAGGGCCGCCGCGGCGCGCCCTAATAGGCGAGTGCCGGAATGCCGCCGGAGAGGAACTGCTGCCGGGCCTTGGACCGGCTGAGCTTGCCCGAAGACGTGCGCGGCAGGGTGCGCGGCGGCACCAGCTCGATGCGGCACTGAATGCCGGTCGCTGCCAGGATCTGCCGCCGCACGCGCTCGGCGAAGGCGTGCCGTTCCGCCGTATCCCGGATGCGGCACTGCACGAGAACGGTCGGCACCTCCTCATTGTCGTTGCCCGGCAGGGAAACCGCCGCGATATCGCCGGGCCGCACGCCGGGGAGCTGCTCGACCGCCCACTCGATGTCCTGCGGCCAGTGATTGCGGCCATTGACGATGATCATGTCCTTGGCGCGGCCGATGACGAACAGGCAGCCGTCGCTCATATAGCCCATGTCGCCGGTGTCCAGCCAGCCATCGGGCGACAGCACCGCGGCAGTGGCTTCGGGATCGTTGTAATAGCCGGTCATGACACTGTCGCCGCGGACAAAGATGCGGCCCACCTGCCGCTGGCCGAGGTCGCGGCCGGCCTCGTCGCGGATGGCGACCTCATAGCCGGGAAGGATGCGTCCGCAGTTCACGACCTCGCGATAACGGGAGCCCGACCCGTTCGACGCCGATATCTTGAGATCGCCGGCGCCATGGAGTGCCCTGCCGTTGGTCAGCCGGTGACCGTTGACGGCGTCGACGGCGCCGCTGCGCTCGCCCGAGAGCAGCCGCTCGTCGACCAGATCGACCTCGATCCCGCGATCGAGCGGCGCAATGCTGACCGCAAGCGTGCATTCGGCGAGGCCGTAGCTCGGGACGAAGGCGGTCGGCCGGAAACCGGAAGGCGCGAACGCCTCGGCGAAGCGGCGCAGCACGTCGGGACGGATCATGTCGCCGCCAATGCCCGCGACGCGCCAGGCGGAGAGGTCGAATTCGGCCGCTGCCTCGCTGCCCACGCGACGGGCACAGATGTCATAGCCGAAGGTCGGCGAATAGGAGATGGTGCCGCGATTGCGCGACAGAAGGCGGATCCACTGCAGCGGCCGGCGCGCAAAATCCTCGGTGGCGAGGAAATCGACCGACACCTGGTTGCTGATCGGCGTCAGCAATGTGCCGACGAGGCCCATATCGTGATAGAAGGGCAGCCAAGTCACGCAACGGTCGTCATCGCGGAGCTGCATGGCGTCCCGGCCCTGTCCCACACAATTGTGCATCAGGGCGCGGTGGGTGATCGCAATGCCATGCGGAAAGCGGGTCGACCCGGAGGAGTACTGCAGATAGGCAAGATCGCCGCTCGTCGGCAGACGCAACTCGCCGCCCTCCGCTGGCAGGGCATCGAAGGCCTCGAAGGTGCCGGCAAAGCGCACCGGCAGCCCCTGTGCCGCATCGGCGATGAACTCGGCCATCGAGCCGGGCCCGATCACCGCCGTCGCCGCGCAGCTTTCCATCTGCGTGTGAAGCTGCGCCACATAGCCCTCGCGGCCGCCGAACGAGGTTGGCAGCGGCAAGGGCACGGGCAGCACCGAGGCATATTGGCAGCCGATGAAGTAGACGAGGAAGGCAGGATCGGTGGCGGCGATGAGGGCGATCCGGTCGCCCGGCGCATAGCCGAGCGCGACGAGCCGCCGGCCAACCTCGTGGGCGCGGTCACGCAGGTCACGATAGGTCAGTACCGAGACAAGCTCACCCCGTGCGGAATAGAAATTGGCGCCACGCGCACCCTCGGCCGCATATTCAACGGCCTCGACCATCGTCGGGAAATCGGCCATGCGCCGCGGCAGGCTGTCCAGCGTCGGCGTCGGTTCCATCCCCTCACAGGATCTGTTCAGTACCGTCGAACCCAAGGAAGTGCCTCTGAATTGTTGCGGGTGACCACTCGGAGCGGCCGAGAGCATGCAACCGGCACCCGCAAGAATACGGCGCCTTCCTGTATGCTCAAGACCGTACCCTTCCCCCTTCTCGTCTGTCTTGCCCCCATATCATGCCGCTTCAGGACCCCCGTCGCCTACACGTCAGATACAGGAGAAATCTTCGCAATCGCAAGCACTTTGTCAGATGTCCCGCGCTTACAAGGGGCGCATATCGGGGAATTATGACGAAAGCATGACGCGGACCGGTCATCCGGAACGTCGTCGCCGGGGCCGGATCGGGGGCTTGCGGTTCGCCCGCAAGCGGCGCCATTCTCGTCGCATGGCCCGATCGACCCGTCCCATGACCTTCGACCGCCTCGAGCGTGCGGCACTGCATTATCTCGAGCGTTTTGCCGCGAGCCGCGCGCGCCTTCGCCGCGTGCTCGTCGAGAAGATCCGCCAAAGCCACGCCGACAGGAGCCCTCCCGGAGCTGAAGAGCAGGCCTGGATCGCGGCGATCGAGGAGAAATGCGTCGGCCTCGGCCTGCTCGATGATCGTCGCTATGCAGAGATGAAGGCCCGCTCCCTGCAGCGACGCGGCATGCCGCCGGCACGCATCGCGCAGTGGTTGCGCGCCCGCGGCATCGCAACGCCCGACATCGAGGCGGCGCTGACGGCACTTGCCGCGGACGATGGTGGATCCCGTGCCAGCACCCTGGCGGCGGCCATCCATCTTGCGCGGCGACGGCGCTTCGGCCCCTATCGCACGCGACCGCTCGATGCCGACCGGCGGCGGCGCGAAATCGCGGCCATGATGCGGGCGGGATTTCCCTATGGTCTTGCGAGCCGGATCGTCGATGCGGCGGATGCCGAAAGCCTTGCCGACGCCGATCCGGAAGCGGCGTGCGGCGTCGAGATCATTGCCGAGGACTGATCAGAGGCCGAGCCCGATCCAGACCAGCGCCACGACAAGGGCGCCGTAGCTGGCACTCCACAGTCCGAAAAGAACAACCGCCGGTCTGGTGGCTTCCTGAGCGCGGAACATGGCTTTCTCCTCATTCGACCGTCACGGTCGCCGCGGGGATGCGTGGACATGTCGTGTTCTTCTTTTCCAAACACGCTGCAAGGGCCGTACCAGGGCACGCCCATGGCGGCAAAATGGCGGAATTCCGGTGAAACTCGGCGGTGGCAGCGGCGACGCGCCACGCTTGACGCGTCCTCAAACGCGACACCGGGCGGCAGAAACGGCCGCATCTGTCCCGGATCGGGACGGTTGCGGCGGTTCAATCGGTATCGGGACCGCTCTCGAACAGGCGTTTCAGATTGCGCGCCGCCTGCCGGATGCGGTGCTCGTTCTCGACCAGCGCGAGGCGCACATGGCCGTCGCCATGCTCGCCGAAGCCGAGGCCGGGGCTCACCGCGACCTTCGCCTCCTCAAGCAGGAGCTTGGCGAAGGCCACCGAACCCATGTCACGATAGTCTTCGGGGATCGGCGCCCAGGCGAACATGGTCGCCGGTGGCGGCGGAATCTCCCAGCCGGCACGGGCAAAGGCGCGCACGAGGACATCACGACGGCCGCGGTAGGTCTCGCGGTGGAGCGTAACGCAGTGCTGCGGCCCGTTGAGCGCGGCCACCGCTGCCACCTGCACCGGCGTGAAGGCACCATAATCGAGATAGGACTTGACCCGCGCCAGTGCTGCGATGAGACGCGGATTTCCCGCCGCAAAGCCGATCCGCCAGCCGGCCATCGAATAGGTCTTGGACATCGAGGTGAACTCGACCGCCACCTCCTTCGCCCCCGGAATCTCGAGGATCGAGGGCGGCGGTGCATCGCCGAAATAGATCTCCGCATAGGCGAGATCGGAGAGGATGAAGAGCCCCCGCGCACGGGCAAACGCGACGATCTCGCCATAGAAATCGCGATCGACCACCGCGGCCGTCGGATTGGACGGAAAATTGAGGATGAGCGCCGAGGGCGGCGGCACCGAATGGCGATAGGCCTTCTCGAGCTCGCCGATGAAACGGTCGAGCGGCAGGAGCGGCACGCTGCGCACGCCGGCGCCGGCGATGGTGAAGCCGAAGGCGTGGATCGGATAGCTCGGATTGGGGCAGAGGACGACATCCCCGGGTGCGGTGATCGCCTGCGCCAGATTGGCCAGTCCCTCCTTCGACCCGAGGGTGACGATCACCTCGCGCTCGGGATCGAGCGTGACCCCGAAACGCCGCGCATAATAGGCGGCGAGAGCGCGCCTCAGGCCCGGAATGCCGCGTGAGACGGAGTAGCGATGGGTCTTCGGATCGAGCACCGTCTCACGCAGCTTGTCGACGATGTGCGGCGGTGTCGGCAGATCGGGATTGCCCATGCCGAAGTCGATCACGTCCTCGCCGCGCGCCCGTGCCGCCGCCTTCATCGCATTGACCTCGGCGAAGACATAGGGTGGCAGCCGGCGCATGCGATAGAAGTCGGAGGTCATCGCCTTCCCTTTCGTGCTGCAAGAGCCGTCCCCAAGGGCGAGCGAATACGCGGGGTGGTCGTCTCAGGACCGGACATGTCCCTGCCCCCGGACGCGGTACTTGTAGCTCGTCAGATGCTCGGCGCCGACGGGACCGCGCGCATGGATGCGCCCGGTGGCAATCCCGATCTCGGCGCCGAAGCCGAATTCGCCCCCATCGGCAAACTGCGTCGAGGCATTGTGCAGCACGATCGCCGCGTCCACCTCGTCGAGAAACCTCCCGGCCGCCGCCGCATCGTCGGTGATGATGGCCTCCGTATGGCCGCTGCCATGCGCGGCGATATGCGCCAGTGCCTCCTCGATCCCCGCGACCACACGCACGCCGATCACGGCGTCGAGCCATTCGCTGTCCCAGTCGGCGTCAGCAGCCGGCTCCATGGCGGGCACGATGGCGCGCGCCGCCGCATCGCCGCGCAAGCGGCAACCGGCCTCGGCGAGTGCCGCGGCGATCGCCGGCAGGTGGCTGTCCGCCACCGCCCGGTCAATGAGCATGGTCTCGGTGGCGCCGCAGATCCCGGGCCGCCGCATCTTGGCGTTGACGACGATGCGCACCGCCATGTCGCGATCGGCGCCGGCGTGGACATAGCAGTGATTGAGCCCCATCAGATGCCCGAGCACCGGCACCCGGCTGTCGGCGGCGACGCGCTCGACGAGCGAG
Source organism: Rhodothalassiaceae bacterium (assembly GCA_046753425.1). Lineage (GTDB taxonomy): Bacteria > Pseudomonadota > Alphaproteobacteria > Sphingomonadales > Rhodothalassiaceae > J134. Next base: position 13,995 of record JBHHTO010000033.1, read on the forward strand.
CGTCCGCCGCGCGGAATCAGGAGGTCAATATGCCCGGTCATAGTGAGCAGATGACCGACCGCGGCGCGGTCCTGCGTCGGCACCGGCTGCACCGCATCCGCCGGCAGGCCAGCCTCCGCGATGCCGGAGCGTACGGCCTCGAGAATCCTGGCGACCGACCGCCGGCTCTCGCTGCCGCCGCGCAGGATCACCGCATTGCCCGCCTTGAGGCAGAGCCCGGCAGCATCGGCGGCGACATTGGGGCGGCTTTCGAAGATGACGGCAATGACCCCGAGCGGTACCCGCACGCGTTCGAAGGCAAGGCCGTCGTCGCGGTGCCAGTTCTGATCGACGACCCCCAGCGGATCGGGACGTGCCGCGATCGCCTCGAGACCGTCCGCCATCGCGGCGACACGCGCCGCATCGAGTGCCAGGCGATCGCGGAAGGCCGCCGGACGATCGCGCGCCGCCTCTAGATCGGCGGCATTGGCGGCAAGTATGTCGGCCTCGCGGGCGCGCAATTCGCGGGCCGCAGCGCGCAATGCCGCCTGCCGGCGCGCGTGAGGAGAGACGCCGAGCGCCCGCTGTGCCTCGCGGGCCGCCGCCCCGAGCGCCGCCATCGCGTCCTCAAGTCCGCTCCGCTTCATGCCGCTCCCCCTGCGCTTGCCCGTGCGCGATCCCCGTGCAGCACGAGATTGTCGCGATGGATGAGGACATCGGGGCCGTCATAGCCGATCAGCTCGGCGATGCGGTGGCTGCGATGCCCGGCAATGAGTGCCGCCTCGCGGGCGTCGTAATTGATGAGCCCGATGCCCACCGTGTCACCGTCGGCCGCCTCAAGCGTGACCGCATCGCCACGCTCGAAGGCGCCACTGATGGCGGTCACACCCACCGCGAGCAGGCTGCGCCCGGTCCGGACCGCGGCCAGCGCACCGGCGTCGAGCACCACGCGACCCTTGGGGGCGACGGTGGCCGCGATCCACGCCTTGCGCGCCGTGAGCGGTGCGAGCGCGGGCCGGAACCAGGTCGCTTGCGCGCCGGCGAAGAAGGCGCCGAGCGCTCCCGTTGCGGTGCCATCGGTGATCGCCATATGCGTGCCGGCAGCCAGCGCGATGCGCGCCGCGGCAAGCTTTGCCGCCATGCCGCCGGTGCCGAGCGCGCTGCCGCTGCCGCCCGCCAT
>JBHHTO010000034.1:0-15031 GCA_046753425.1 Rhodothalassiaceae bacterium
CCTCGAACATCAGCCACACCGGCACCACGTCGTCATTGGCGCCGTGCACGAGGAGAACCGGCGGCCGCGCGGCGATCTCGTCGAGCAGGCGTCCGGGCGCGGCAAGCGATCCGGAAAAGCCGACGATGCCGGCGAGCGCCGGCGCATGCCGCAGCCCCACATGCAGTGCCATCATCGTCCCCTGGCTGAAGCCGACGAGCGCAAAGCGGTCGGGGGCGAGGGAGAAGCGCTCGCGTTGCGTCTCGATATAATGGGCAAGCGCCGGCGCCGCCTGATAGCAGCCGCGGTCGCGCTCCTCACGGCTGATGGTTGTCAGCGGAAACCACTGATAGCCGCCGGGCACCCCGGGGCAGGGCTCGGGGGCATTGGGGGAGAGAAACTGCGTGTGCGGCAGGTGCGGCGCGAGATGCGGCACGAGGCCGATGAGGTCCTCGCCGTTCGAGCCATAGCCATGGGCGAAGATGACGAGGCTTTGCGGCGCGCCACCGTCAGCCGGCCCCCGCTCGGGACCCGAAAGGAGGGGCGGTGTTGACACGATGCATCCCTTTCTTTGTTTTCCTGCGCCGCCCCGGTTAAGAGGGCGGTGTGAACGATGTGGAGACATGCCGGGGATGGGTGGCAAAGACAAGCCCTCAGTCGACGGCGGGTTCGTTACCCGCTTCGCGCCGAGCCCCACGGGGCGGCTGCATCTCGGCCACGCCTTCTCGGCGCTTACCGCCCACGAGGCGGCGCGCCGGGCCGGCGGGCGGTTTCTCCTGCGCATCGAGGACATCGACCGCGGGCGCTGCCGCGAGGAATTCGTCGCCGCGATCCTCGAGGATCTGGCCTGGCTCGGCCTCGACTGGGAGGAGCCGGTGCGCCGGCAGTCGGCGCATATGGACGACTATGCCGCGGCACTCGACCGGCTCGAGGCGATGGGCCTCGTCTATCCCTGCATCTGCACGCGCCGGGAGATTGCGGCCGAGATCGCCGCCGCCTCGGCGCCGCATGGTGCGCACGCGGGTGCCTATCCTGGTACCTGCCGACGGCGCCGGGAGGCGGGAGAGGACGTGACCGAGGGCGGACGGCTGCCCTTCGCGATCCGGCTCGACTGCGCGCGCGCCGTCGGCCATCTGGCGGCGCGGGGGGACTGGCCGCTCTCGTTCATCGAGGAAACGGAGGCCGCCCCGGTGGCGGTCGATCCGCGACAGATCGGCGATATCGTGCTGGCGCGCAAGGATACCCCTGTGAGCTATCATCTGGCGGTGACGGTCGATGACGCCTTGCAGGGGGTGAGCCATGTGATCCGAGGCGACGACCTCAGGCCGGCGAGTCATGTGCACCGTCTCCTGCAGGCGCTTCTCGCGCTTCCGGTGCCGCGCTGGCGTCATCACCGGCTGATCACCGACGCCGAGGGGCGGCGCCTGGCCAAGCGGGACGGAGCGCCGACACTCGGCGCCCTTCGCGCGCGAGGCATGGCGCCGTCCGATGTGCGCGGCATGCTCGGCTTTATCGGGTGAAGCCCCCGATATGCGACGGCCCGCACGCCGGGGTGCGGGCCGCCGTTCCGGGCACGCGAGGGGGGATTATCGCGCGCCGCCGAGAAGCGAGATCACGGGCAGGCCGGCGAGATTGGTCTGCTCGCCCTGTGCCAACTGCTCGGTGCGGACGATGGCCCGCGCCAGCTCCGCCGCAGCATTGTGCGAGCGGGCATAGATGAGGTGCATCTGCACGATCGCCCGGTCGCCGCGGAAGCTTGCGGGCAGGGCGGGAAGCTTCTCGATCACCTGTGCCAAGCGATCGCTGGCACGATCGAACTGGTGCACGCCGGACTGTTCGCTCAATGCCGCCTCGAGGACATTGCCGTTACGGTCAATGGTGGCGGTGACAACGTTGAAGGCGCTCGGCAGCTCGCTGCGACCGAGTGTCTGCGGATAACGCATGAGGTGGCTGACGATCGCCGAGGCATCCCGCTTCCAGGCAGCCAGGGCATGGTCACCGCCGGCGCTCGCCGGGGGTGCTGCTGCAAGGGCAAAAAGGGCCGCGGCGGCGAAGCCGAGAAGGGTCTTGCGGATCATGTCTGATCTCCTCGCTTGTCGTTGTCCGGCCGGCGGCCCGATTGCTGGCCAGTCCGGCACAGACGGTTGCTGTCGGTGTCGCTTGTTCTTGTGGACGGTCCCCGTCCTGTGCGCGACAGATCCAATGTGGGAATCCCATCGCCCTCCGTCGCCTCTGATGCGGCAGGACGTGCCCGCCCTGCGACCGGTGCGCGGTGCGAAGCCCGACGGTCTAAACGCGCGGCCCCGGGGCCGTTACCCACGTTTAGCCCGGAAGGCAGGGGCGGGCCGGCGATGTGACGTCACGTTCCTTTCGAGTCGCCGGGCGGGGGTCAGTCATCCATCTCGAAGGTGAAGCGATAGAGCACGCCCGGCGGTGCGCCGGCCTTCACCGCCGCCTGATAGGCGCGATAGGCCTCGGCCAGGCCCGCCGCCTGCGCCGACCGAATGCCCGGTCCGACGTGCAGCAATATGATCGCCTGGACGGAAAGGAAGATTCGGACAGCCTGCATCGCCACCCATCAAGCCTGCACCGTGGCGCAGCCGCCACGCGGCCATGGCACACGCCCTGATTGCAGCCCAGCAGGACGATCGCCAGCCTGCCAGAGGGTGCGAGATAGCGGAGCGCTGAAGCCGCTGCCTCAGCTATGATCAACGAGGATGGTGCCGATCGCCGCCGGGTCGTGCTTCGTCAGGTCCTTGTCGATCTCGGCGATGATCTTCGCCTCGGCCTGCGGCTCGAGCGCCTTGCGGAGTGCGCCGAGCGTGCGTGGCGGCGCAACGAGAATGAGGCGGTCGAGGTCGCCGCGGATGGCCCGCCGGTTGATGCCGGCAGCGATTTCCGCGGCAAAGCGGTTCTCGGCTTCCTGGTGCCAGTCGGTATTGTCGACGGCGCTGCGGCTGCCCGCCGGATCGGGATAGCGACCGGGCTTGTCGGTGCCCTGCTCGCGGGTCGGCGGATTCTCCTGCTCGCGGGTTTCGAGCGGCACGAGATCGGGCTCGAAGATCTTGCCGCGGTTCCTGTAGAGGGTCGCGCGCTGACCGTCGCAAACGAGCACCAGTGCATTGTGCGGGACATTCATCGCTTGCTGCTCCCCTTGGGCGTTGTATCGCCATCCGGTTCGGTCCGCGGGCACGATGCCCGCGCCTATCTGAGAGATAGTATTTTTTTTGATGCCGTCGAGGGGCCTCCCCCGACTATCAGGGGGACCCGTCCGTTGACCGCGGGACAGGCAGAATGCGGCTTGGATTGAGGATGTGGCGCGGGTCGAGCGCAGCCTTGACCGCGCGCATGGCAGCAAGCGCCGCCGGGTCCTTGAGGCGCAACAGCTCGGCGACCTTCATGCGTCCGATGCCGTGCTCGGCCGAGACCGAGCCGCCAAGCGCCGCCACGACGTCATGCAGCGCGTGGGTAACCTCGGCGCCGCGCGCGAGATAGGCATCGCGCGCCATGTCCGCGGGCTGGATCAGGTCGTAATGCAGATTGCCGTCGCCGACATGGCCGAAGATGCAGGGACGAATGCCCGGAACCAGTCGCGCGACCGCCTCGCTGCCATGTGCGATCAGCTCCGGAATGCGGGCCGGCGGCACCGAAACGTCGTGCTTGAGTGCCACGCCCGCCGGCCGCTGGGCCTCGGAAAGCCCGTGCCTCAGGCGCCAGAAATCGTCCGCCTGGGCCAGCGATCCGGCAATCGCGGCATCGGCGACGAGACCCGCCTCCATGGCCGCGGCGAGGCCGCCTTCGAGGATTTCGCCCAGGGGGGCCGTGGCATCGGTCGAGGCAAGCGCGACGAGAACATACCAGGGCTGTTCCGGTGCGAGCGGGGCCCGGCAATCGGGGATGTTCTCAACGGCAAGCCCAAGCGCGAAGTGCGAGATGAGCTCGAAGGCGATGACGCGGTCGTCGCTCGCCGCACGCAATCGCGCCAGGAGGTCCACCGCCGCCGCCGGCGAGGGCAGGGCGACGAAGGCGCTCGCGTGGGCGCGGAGCGGCGGAAAGAGCTTGAGCGCCGCCGCGGTGACGATGCCGAGCGTGCCCTCGGCACCGACCAGCAGGGACTTGAGATCATAGCCCGTATTGTCCTTCACGAGGGCGCCGAGGCCGTGCCAGATGTCGCCCGTCGGCAGCACCGCCTCGAGGCCGAGAACGAGCGCCCGCGTGGTGCCGTATTTGAGCACATGCACACCACCGGCATTTGTCGAGACGAAGCCGCCGACGGTGGCGGTGCCCTCCGAGCCGAAGCTAAGCGGGAACAGGCGGTCCGCCCCCGCGGCTGCCTCCTGCACCGCGCGCAGGGTGACACCGGCCTCTGCGATGAGGCTCGAATTCGCTGCATCGACGGCACGAATCCGGTTCATCCGCGTGAGGCTGACGACAATCTCGCGGCCGCTGTCGTCGGGCACGCCGCCGAAGACGAGCCCGGTGTTGCCGCCCTGCGGTACGAGCGGGACCCGATGCTGATTGGCAAGGCGCACGACCTGCGCCACCTCTTCGGCGTCCTTCGGCCGCAGCAGGAGCGGCGTGCGTCCGCGGATGCGTCCGCGCCAGTCCGCGACATGGGGCGCCAGCGCTTGCGGGTCGTCGACCCAGCCGCCTGGGCCGACGACCTTCCGGAAGGCATCGAGGATGTGGGCGGGAAGGCTCATGCGACCTCTCCCACCGGGCGCGGGGAGCGGCCGAGCGCAAGCGTCGCGGCAAGAACGAGAAGCACCGCCCCTTTGGCGAAGACGAGAAGATGGATCGGTGCCATGGTCGCGGTTTCAATATCGCCGCCGAGGACAGGCACGAAAGCGAAGCGCGGCAGCAACGCATTGAGGAGGATGGCCGCAAGTGCGAGGAGGGCGTAGGCCCGTGTCGACACAGCGGCGGCAATCAGCGGTCGTGCAAGACCGAGCGCCACCAGCGCAAGGGCGAGACCGCGGACGAGCATCTGCTCCCGTGCCGGCGCCGTCCATCCGAGCGCGGCAAGGAAATAGGGGTCCAGGAGTACAGCGGTCGCGGTGGCGACAAGGAGTCCGCGCCACGCGCGGCGGCGCAGCGCTCGCCGCACCGCGAGCGCAAACGGGCCGGCGACCAGGAGCGCGGCGAGAAGGCCGACGAGGCCAAGCAGCCGGGTCTCGATCGCCGGGCTCAGCCAGGCGGGCGCGACGAGAAAGCGCAGGACATTGAAACCGAGCTGCACGCCTGCAGCGAGCGCAAGCCCGAGAAAAAGCCCCGCGAGCGCATGGAGGGCGAAACGCAGACTCATGGGCTGTCTCCTTCGCGTGCCGCCGCGGCGCGTTGCAGGCGGTCGTTGATGGCACGGCCAAGACCGACGTCGGGGATCGGCGCCATCGCGATCGCCCGCGGCCGCCGCGCATCGGCCTCGCGGAGGACGGCAAAAAGCCGCGCTGCGGCCTCGACGAGATCGCCTGCGGGGCTGAGCGAGAGATCGCCGGCGATGGGGCCGAATCCGATCAGGACCTCGCCGGTGCGCCTTTCGGTTGCGTCGAGACGGACCGGTGCCTTTGGCGCATAATGGCTCCTGAGCATTCCCGGTGCGCGGACAGATCCCTGCGCGCCCCGCGCCAGCGGGCCGCCGATCAGCCGTGCGATCTCCTCCTCGGCGATGCCGCCGGGGCGGAGCAGGGTGACGCGGTCGCCGTCGACGGCGATGATCGTGCTCTCTATGCCCACCGCACAGGGGCCACCGTCGAGGATGAGATCGACGGCATCGCCGAGATCGGCGGCGACATGTTGTGCCGTCGTCGGGCTCACCCGTCCCGAGCGGTTGGCGCTCGGCGCCGCCAGCGGCCCGCCGAACGCCTCAAGCAGGCCCCGCGCTACCGGATGCGCCGGCGCGCGAACAGCGAGCGTGTCGAGCCCGGCGCTGACGAGCGCGGCCACCGGCGCAGCCGCGCGCCGCGGCAACACCAGCGTCAGCGGCCCGGGCCAGAAGGCGGCCATGAGACGCGCCGCAAGCGGCCCGGCCTCGACCAGCGCCGTCGCCGCCGCCACATCCGGCACATGGCAGATCAGTGGATTGAAGCGCGGCCGCCCCTTGGCGGCGAAGATAGCCGCGACGGCGGTTGCATTGGTGGCGTCGGCGGCAAGGCCATAGACGGTTTCGGTCGGCAGGGCGACGAGGCCGCCGGCGCGCAGGATCTCTGCCGCACGTGCGATTGCAGTCGCATCGGGAGGCAGGATACGGGTCGTGCTCAATCGATATCCCTGAGTTGTTCTTTAAGGAGGCGCGCCAAATAGGATTCCATTCCCGAGATGTCGAGTTGGCCTTCTTCCCAGGCCCGATCAGCCGCCCTGAGGGCGGCAAGATAGGGTTCGCGGTTTTCTCGAATCCGCTCCGGGACGATTTTCCGGCCCGGAAGGAGGGCGCCCGCGCGGGCGCACAGGAGAAAATAGCAGACCGCACGTGCCGTGCGCCCGTTTCCTTCCACAAAGGGATGAATCCAGTTCAGCCGCCACAGGCCGTATGCGGCCAATTGCGTCGGTGTCAGTTCATACCAGTTCTCATGGATGAAGGATAAATACCGGTCCATGAGGTCGGGCACCTGTGCAAAGTGCGGCGGCCTGTGGTTACCGACATAAATAGGTTCCTGGCGAAACCGTCCGGCAAACTGTGACAGATTGGCAACCGCGGTCAGATTCAGAGCCCAAAGCATATACTTATCAAAAGCGGTTGGCCCCTGCTTAAGACCTATCCCTATGCAGTCTACCAAGAAATCGTATTGGCGAATCAGATTTTTTTCTTCGACCCACTGATATAGCTTTGGATCATCTCCCTCTAAAACCAGCACAAGACCCCCCTCGACTGCGTTGGTTCAATGGCTGTCTCTGAAATCAAATAACTGGCGGGCGGTAACGTGTCGACGCCTCGCGAATGGATTCCTTGGTTATTTTCGAATTCTCCGGAGCATTGCCAAACGCAAAGCTTATGCGCTGCTCCTGCAACATATCTTCTGTTGCGGGCTTTCTGCGCGCTTCTTCAAGCAACCGATCCAGCTCCGGGTGCTTCGGCGTCGGACCAAGAATCGACTTTCGAGCAACCATCGGGAGTCTCCTCGTGTCACCTTCAAGCCACAGATATAGCAATGTGCTCGAACGGTGCCAAGATGTGGATTGCCCCGTTCGGGCGCCCTCCTTAAGCTCGCAGCAGATCCCGTTCGGTCCCATGGCCGGGACGTTCCCTGGCAAAGGAGTGCCGCATGCGCGACTATCAGGCTCCCGTCGACGACATGGCCTTCACCCTCGAGACCGTCTGCGACTGGGCCTCTCTCAATAGCCTCGAGCGCTTTCGCGAGGCAACGCCCGATCTTGTCGGCGCGGTGCTCGAGGAAGCGGGCAGGTTCGCCCGCGAGGTGCTGGCGCCCCTGAACCCGGTCGGCGACCGTACCGGATCGCGTCTTGAGGGTGATGGCGTGCGCACGCCGGAGGGCTTTGCCGATGCCTATCGCCGCTTTGTCGAGGGCGGCTGGAACGGTCTTGCGGCACCCGTCGAATGGGGCGGGCAGGGCTTGCCCTTCGTGCTCGCGCTCGCGGTGCAGGAGATGTGGACTTCGGCCAACATGTCCTTCGCGCTGTGCCCGATGCTGACCCAGGGCGCCATCGAGGCGCTCGAGGTCCACGGCTCGGAGGAGTTGAAACGCGTCTATCTCGATAAGCTTGTCAGCGGCGAATGGACGGGAACGATGAACCTCACCGAGCCGCAGGCGGGCTCCGATGTCGGCGCGCTAAAGACCCGTGCCGAGCCGCTTGGCGACGGCCGCTTCGCGATCCGCGGGCAGAAGATCTTCATCACCTGGGGCGAGCACGACATGGCCGAGAATATCGTCCATCTGGTGCTCGCGCGGACGCCTGGCGCGCCCGAGGGAACCCGTGGCATCTCGCTCTTCCTCGTGCCCAAATTCCTGCCCGATGCGGCGGGCCGCCCGGGGGCGCGCAACGATCTCCGCTGCGTTTCGCTCGAGCACAAGCTCGGCATCCACGCGAGCCCCACCTGCGTCATGCAGTATGGCGAGACGGAGGGTGCGATCGGCTGGCTCGTCGGCGAGGAGATGAAGGGCATGCGTGCCATGTTCACGATGATGAACGCGGCGCGCATCAATGTCGGGCTGCAGGGTGTGGCCATCGCCGAGCGTGCGGGCCAGGAGGCGATTGCCTTCGCCCATGAACGCATCCAGTCGAAGGACATCGCCGATCCCGCCGCCGGTCCGGTGCCGATCATCCGTCATCCCGACGTGCGGCGCATGCTGATGAGCATGAAGGCGACGACCGAGGCCATCCGGGCGATCGCCTATCATACCGCGGCGGCGGTCGATCGCGCGCAGGCGGCGGAGGACGAGGCGGCACAGCGCGCGGCGCAGGGCCGCGCCGATCTTCTCACCCCGGTGACCAAGGCCTTCGCCACCGACATGGGGGTCGAGGTCGCCTCGCTGGCGATTCAGGTCCATGGCGGCATGGGCTATGTCGAGGAGACCGGGGTGGCGCAGTATTTCCGCGATGCCCGCATCGCCCCCATCTATGAGGGGACGAACGGCATCCAGGCGATGGATCTTGCCTTCCGCAAGCTCGACATGGACGGCGGCGCACACTGGAAGGCGTTCATCGCCGAGATGCAGGACTTCGCCGCCGGCCTGCCGCGGGAGGGGGTGCTCGGGGCCATCCGCACGCCGCTCCTCGACGGTATCGAGGCCCTGCGGTCGGCGGCGCAATGGATGGTCGGCAACGAACCGGCGCAGGTGCGTGACCGGGCCGCCGCGGCGAGCCCCTTCCTGCGCCTCTTCGGCACGGTGGCCGGCGGCTATCTGCTCGCCCGCGAGGCGGTGACCGCGACGCGACGCCTCGAGGCCGGGGAGGGCAAGCCGGCGTTCCTCAGGAACAAGATCGCGAGCACGCATTTCTTCGCCGAGCAGATGCTGCCGCCGGCGGTCGCCCTGCTCGGCCCGATCACGCGCGGTGCCGCGACACTCGACGCCGTTCCGGAAGGGGAGTTCGTCTGATGCGCCGTATTGCGGAAATTCTGGCGACCATGATTCTTGTGACGCTCGTTGCCGGCTGCACAAAGGAGGAGGCGCGCCCGCTGCCGGGCTTTTTCGACACCGCTGCCGACGAGCGCATCACCGGCGTACTTGCCGGCGAGGAGGCGCTCGTCTTCATAAGCGCGCTGCTCGATCGCGGCGCGCGCGCCGGCGAGGGTGGGCGTTATCACGGGCTCAGCCTCTATTTCTCGCGCGCCGAGCCACTGCGCGTCGCGAGTGCTGCGGGCGTCGAGGAGAAGACCAGTTTTCGCACCGACGGCTGGCAGCTCCGGCCCTATCTTCTGCCGCCGGGCACCTATTCGGTGCGCGCCCTGGCCTGGGAAGAGCCGGCCAAGGGCGGCGCGCGTCGTCGCGTCATCGAGGTGACGCCCTATCGACCCGGCGACGGTACGCCCGAGCTCTTCGCCTTCACCGTCAAGGGCGGCGAGGTGCGCAATCTCGGCTTTCTTGTCGCCCGGCGCGACCCTGACGATGTCGGCGGGCTCTATCTCCGGATCGAGGACAATGGCGGCGATGTCCAAGCCCATATCCGCCGGCACCATGGACGAAGGGTAGCCGACGATCTGCTCGCCCGGCTCGCGACCCGCCTGCCGGTGGTGCCACCGCACATCCCCTGACGGCTGTACCCCGTCACGCCTCTCAGGGTGTGCGGTCCTCGTCGCCCTCGCGCGCCGCCAATGCCTCAAGCAGCTCCAGATTCTCCGCCTTCCAGCGCATGGCCATGGTGACCCGGCTCTTGCCCGAGGGGTGATCATAGAAGACCGCCTCCTCGAGCGGGCCGGGCGCGATCTTGCGATAGGTCGAGAGCTTCATGGCGATGGAGGCGAAGCCGTCCGGCTCGTGGGCGACATTGAGCCCGAAGATATCGGCCTCGGCCTCGGACGTCCGGGTGATGGTGTTGGTCAGCGGTGTGATGGCGAAGAAATAGATCGACAAGAGCGCGATGATCAGCGGCAGGCCTGCGACATCGTCGAGCCCGCGTACGTCCCATCTTGTGCCATGGCGAGCGATGACGCGGCCGAACGCCCAATGCACGAAGGCAAAGCCGATGGCGATGAGGATCGCGAAGCTGGTCATGAACCTGTAGGCATGACCCAGCACATAGTGGCCGAGTTCATGCCCCATGACGGCTTTCACCTCGGCCGGCGTGCCCTGGTTCAGGAGATTGTCGTTGAGCGCAATGCGCGTCGTGCCAAAGAGCCCCGCGACATTGGCGGAGATGCGCGTCGTCTGCCGCGAGGCGTCGACGACGAAGACATCGTCGGCGGGAACCCCGTTCATGCGCGCCATCGCCAGGATGTCGTCCCTGAGCGGTCCCTCCTGCATCGGCGTATAGTCGTTGAAGGCGGGCTCGATGAAGACCGGCGAGACGAAGACGGCGAGACCCATGAGCCCGATCATCGCCGCCGCGCCCCACAGATACCATGTCCGCGGCAGGCGCCGGATGACCGCATAGAGCACGAGCACCGCGATCGCGGCGCCGACGAGCGCGAAGCCGAGGCTCATGAGATGCTCGCCGAACCAGGCACCGAAGGTCTGGGTCGAGAGATCATACTGATGCTCGCGGACGAAGGCGACATAGACGGTCCAGGGAAAGCCGAGAATGGCGATCGCGAGAACATAGCCGGCGCCATAGCCCATGGTGGCGAGCCAGCGGCGGCGAAAGATGCGTTCGTTCCAGTCGCGCAGGCGGGCCGAAAGCCGGAAGTGGAGCAGAATGAGGGCGACGACGAGGCCGTAGACGAGATCCCAGAGCTCGATCCAGTAGCCGCCCTCGAAATAGGCGTCCGAGCGTGCCTTTTCCTCCGGCGTCAGCGTGTCGAGATAGCTCTGGACCGCGGCATTGACGTCGAATGGCGCCTCGGCCGCCTGCGCCGGTCCATTGGTGATCACAAGCGTGCCGAAAAGCACGAGCAGAACAAGAATGACACGCATGGCCGGTCCCTCTCCTGAAGCGCTGCGTCCTGGCCCCAGGATAGGCCCCCGGCAATGGAAGGCCAGCTAGAATCGGATGCCCAACGAAAGCAGAAAGCCGTTCCGGTTGCGCGCGTTGCCGGCAAGGCGGGCACGATAGGCGAGGGTGAGGCCGAGGGCGCGCGGATCGGCGCGATAGCGGTCGCCGCCAAAGGCAAGCCGTATCGCGAGCGCCGGCCCGCCCTCGAGAAGACTCGTCGTGCCGCCGGCATCATCGACGAGAAGCGTGCTGAGCTGCAGGTGGGGGCGAAGGTGCACCGGACCGAGCATCATGCCGCCGCCGAGCCGGGCCTCCGCATTGACCTGCAGGTCGGGGTCGGCCGGATCGATGAGCGCGAGATCGCCATAGAGTGACCAGAAGAGCCATCGCCTGCGTCCGACTGGCGCCTCGAATCCGTCGCCGCGCGACCAGGAGGCGCGCAAGAGCCAGTCATTGCGGGCAAAGGCGCCGACGGCAATCAGGCGCTCGACGCCAAGGACAAACGTCTCGCCCGCCAGTGGCTTCAGCTTGAGTCCGATGCCGGCCTGCAGGCTCTCGTCGCGCGGCGTCGGGCGGTCGCCATCGAGCGCCCAGATGAAGCGGCCGAATACGGCGAGCCCGCGCCCGGCGCCGGACCGCGGCCACGGCATGCGGCCTTCGATGTCGGCGAGCCCCTGACTCTGGCTGAGCACGCGGTCGCCGACGGAGAGCGGCGCGTCCGGTGGTCCGTCGCGCCGCCACAGGATGGCAATCCCGCCGTCGATGCGGTTCTCCAGCGCCCGCACCTCGCGGCGCAGCAACGGGCGTCTTTCCGGTGCCACTTCGCCCGCGGTGTCGGCGGCCCGGATGGCGGCGCGGAAGGCGCGCGCGGCGCGGTGCCGCTGACCCAGCCTCTTGTAGAGATAGCCGAGCTCGCGCAGGGTGGCGGGGTCGTCGGGGTCGAGCGCATGCGCGGCCTCGAAGGCCTCGACGCTGCGCGCGAGATTGCCGTCCGCGCGCGCGGCATAGCCGAGGGCGCGCCAGGTCTGCGCGTCCGGTTGCAGTTGGACAGCGATCGCAAAGGCGTCCACCGCGGCGCCCTGCCGGCCCAGCCGGACGAGGCTGTAGCCGAGATCGCGGGCAAGACGTGCGCGGAGATCCTCGTTGCGGGCACAGTCGACGGCACGCGACAGGAGCGCCGCGGCCTCCTCGAATTGCGCCGCAGCCTGTGCGGCATAGGCGGCGTCGGCAAGCCGCCGGGCGGCATCTTCCACGCAATCCTCGGCGCAGCGGGCCCCTCCCGCGACGATGATCGGCAGCAGGGCGAGCGCGGCGAATCCCCGGGCCCTGCTCATTCCGCGGCAGCCCGAATTGGCAGGCGGTGGGGCGTCTTGTCCCAGTGGAGCGGCGCGCCCCTCAGGCGATGGCGGGCATAAAGGCGGAGCGCGCGCAGGGCGGCGGCACAGTTGATCGCATTGGCAAGAGGGATGCGCGGCAGGGACAGGAGACCCTGTATCGGGCCGGCGAGCCGCCAGACATAGACCAGACGATGCCCGGCGCGATTGGCGAGCAGGAAAAGATTGACGCCGAGGATCCGGCCGAGTGGTCCGCCGGGTTCAAGCAGCGGCGGCGCGGACGGCATCAGCACCGCGGCGATCGCGTAAAGTCCGATCGCAAGGGCAAGGAGATAGGCGGCGGCCGACAGAAGAGCGGACGCGATCGCCTTGCGATCGCGGAGCAGCATATAGCGGGCACCCGGCGATCCCGGCCATCCCGTCTCCGCCCAGGCCTGCAGGCCGATGCCGATGAGCCAGCGCGCCTTCTGACGCACCGCCGGGGCGAAACTGTCGGGAAAATATTCGCGTGTAGCGACGGCGACCCCGGTGGCATCCGCAAGACGGACGAAGATGGTCCGTTTGCCCTGCCGCTGCAGGGTGAGCGACAGCGCATAGTCTTCGGTGAGACTTTCGATGGAGAACGGTCCGCCATGTGCCTCCCGCGCGAGGGCACGCAGCGCGTCGGCACGAAAGGCGCAGCCGACACCGGCGCTCGGCACGCCGCGCCCGAGCCATTCGCGCACCACGAGGTCCTTGTGGTGCGATTCCGCGAATTCGTCGAGATAATGCCCGGCGATGAAGGCACGACGGCGCGGCACGAGCGGCTGTACCGGAAGCTGCACCATGTCCGCACGCGCCGTGAGACGGTTGAAGATGCGCAGCTCGTCGGGATGCACGATGTCCTCGGCATCATGGAGGACGATGAAGGCGAAGCGTGTCGCATGATCGCGCTCCCAGTCCCCGACCGCGTGCCACAGCCGGTTGAGACAATCGGCCTTGGTGGTGGGGCCATCGACGCCGAAGCGCAGGATGCTGAGCCAGGCGCCGTCGGGGTCGCAGGCACGTGCGACACCTGCCGTCGCTGCATCATTGGCATAGGTGCCGAGAAAAACGCGATATTTCCGGTAACGCTGATGTTTCCTCAGCGCTCTCAGCATGGCGCCGATCACTTCCTCCTCGCGCCAGGCGGGCACGAGGATGGCCGCCGGCCGCTCCGCCTCGACGGGCAGACTGTCGCAGGTCGCGCGTGCGTGCCGCCGATAGACGGTCAGCCGCCGCGCAAGCCGGTGGCCGTGGGCGATGAGATCGAGGCACAGATCGTCGAGCCCGGAGAGGGCGATGAGTCCCCCGATGATCCAGCACGCGGCCAGGATCGCGTCATGGACGCCCTCCATGCCGTCCTCCCCCTATCGGCCATCGCGACCACCACCCGCGCGATCATTCGATCAGAGTGATCGCGCAGGGAATGGTAGTACGCTTTTTCTGTGCAACCAAGTGCCGCCGCGCAGTCGGATCCATCGGGCGCGGGTGACGGGCCGGCGCGCCGTGGATCGATGCCAGGAGGGGAGGGGGCTAGTGACCGGTCGGCGACGCACCCGGGCCGGATGCGTGGTTCTCACCGAGATTGTCAAGCAGGACGAGGATCTGCTTGCGTACCTGCGGCTGCTTGATCTTGTTGAAGGCGCGGATGAGCTCGAGCCCCTCGCGGCGCATGGTGCCGGGAAGCGTCCTCTTGCCCAGGTCCTCGAAGAAATAGTTGATCGGCGTGTTCAGGATCATCGAGATCTTGTAAAGGCGGCTGGCCGAAATGCGATTGGTGCCGCGCTCGTATTTCTGCACCTGCTGGAAGGTGACGCCAAGCTTTTGTGCGAAGGCCTCCTGGCTCATTCCGCAGAGCAGACGCCGCGCGCGAACACGTTTCCCCACATGAATGTCAACAGGGTCGGGCATATTCTACCTCTTGGGTCCGGCCAATTTAGAATGATTGGTCCGGTGAACGAAAGCGAGCGATTCTCTTATGCCGCCCGCATCCCCGCCAGCGAAGGGAACAGCCTAAGCGAGAAATGGGGGCGGACATCACACAATCATGGGGTATCCCGTGCGTCCATGCAAGACGGATGAACCGAATTGCACCATATGATCAGGAAATCGTGTCCTGCGGGGGGCGTTATTATGCTCCGATTGTAGAAGTATCCGACTAATTCTTCTACTGCCGGTCGATTCTTATGCCGAGATGAGGGGTTGAGCAGGGCCAGCGAGAAGGGCCAGGAGGGTGAGCCCGGCGGCGATCAGCAGGGTCGCGGCGAGAAACAGGCTGCGCGCGCGTGAGAGATCGGAGAGGCGCGCGTCGCGCGATGGCCCGAAGCAATCCCCCTTGCGGCGAAAGCTGCCGATACAGACAGGTCCGCCGAGACGCACGCCGAGACTGTCGGCAAAGGCCGATATGACGGCGCTGAAGACGGGCCAGGCATAGCGCGCGCCGCGCAGCGCAAGCCATGGCCCCGCGCGCAGTCGCGCGCCAGGCACGAGCACCGCCGCGAGGCGGGCAATGAGGGCGGCGATGACCACCGCCGGATAGAGCAGGATGGCGTCGAGACAGCGGGGTGCCCAGCCGAAGCTGCGCGCATTCTCCGACCTTTCGTCGATCATCATGCTCGCGGTGTCGATGATGCGGAAGGCGAAAAGCGCCG
>JBHHTO010000035.1:0-14911 GCA_046753425.1 Rhodothalassiaceae bacterium
GCTGACGGCCCGGCACCTGTCCTGCCGGGGCTTCAGGCCACCTTGATCGCGGCGAGGAAATTCTGCACCTCGAGACGCAGGCTCTCGCACTGGTCGGAGAGTTCCTTCGTCGCGCGCACGACCTCGTCGGCAGCACGTCCGGTCTCGCCCGCGGAGTCACTGGTGCCGGCAATGATCTCGGACACCTGCGACGTGCCGGCCGCCGCGGACTGCATGCTGCCGCTGATCGCCTCGGTCACGGCACGATGTTCGTCCACCGCATGGGCGATCGCGGTCATGGTCTCGTTCATGCGATCATCGATGCCGCGAATCTCGCGGATCGTCTCTACCGCGTGACCGGTGGAGTCCTGCACTCCGGTGACCTGCTTGTGAATTTCCTCGGTCGCTTTCGCCGTCTGCGCGGCGAGCGACTTGACCTCGCTTGCCACCACCGCGAAGCCCTTGCCGGCCTCGCCGGCGCGCGCCGCCGCGCCTCCTCCTCCCGCACACGACGCGCCTCGGCTTCCTTGCGTTCGGCGGCGAGACCTTCCGCCTCCCGTCCCGTCTCCTTGAGGACGTCAAGCGCGCGCGATGTCGCCGATCTCATCGGGTCGCTCGCGGCCGGGAACATGGTCACCGTCCGGGGCCGTTCGTTCATGTTGGCTGCTGCCTCCGGCGAACTCCGAAAGGCCTGACGGCCACCACCCTGCTCGCCACAGCCCGACCCGCTCGGCTGCCAGATATGAACCGCCATCAACCGGGAGAATAGAAGGCGCGTCTTAAGAATTGGCATGTGCCAACCCGCTGCCCCCGCTCGGTGCGCTGTCTTCCACCAGCCGCCAGCGATGCAGCGGCGGCATCGCGCGGGTCTGCTTGCACCCCGCGCGTGCCGCGGGCTATAGAGGCAGCCGGAACACGCTCACCCGCGCCTCTTGCGGAATCCCGCAGGTGAAGGGGATGTGGTGGCAGGAAGGATCACAGGCACCATGGCTTACGCCCGTATCTATCGACCGACGAAATCGGCCATGCAGTCGGGGGTTCGCAACACGCGCCACTGGGTGCTCGAGTTCGACCCCGAGGACCGGCTCTTCATCGAGCCGCTGATGGGCTGGACCGGCAGCCGGGACACGCGGCGACAGATTCGCCTGCGCTTTCCGACGCGTGACGATGCCGTGCGCTATGCACAAAGGCATGGCCTGCCATTCGAGGTCCTGCCCGAACACGCGCGACGGCACCATCGGCGCAGCTATGCCGACAATTTCAAATGATCCGACCCGCGCGCCGGCACCGTGGCGCGCGCCGGCCCCGTAGCTCAACCGGATAGAGCAAGGACCTTCTAAGTCCGAGGTTGCAGGTTCGAGTCCTGCCGGGGCCGCCACCATCCGGCGCCGGGTGGACCCCGTTTCAAAGGACCGGCGCGGCGCGCATGGGCTTCACCCGCTGTGATTTGTCGCCGCCGCGTGACAGTGATAGACGTATCAGGCTGGTCGGACGGCAAGCCGGAAAGGGGGAGATTGTCCATGCGTGGCGCACAAATCCTGTTGCTTGCGCTTCTTCTGTCAGCCTGCGGTGCCGGACGAACGATCGTCCTCGATCCCGCGGAGCGCATGGAGATCGAGACCTATCAAGCGGCATCGATCGTCCATGGCGAGGACACCGTCGAGGTGCCGGAAAAGGTGATGGCCGCGTTCAACAAGGAGCTCGATCGCGCCTTTTTCGGCGATGAGGGCGCGTTCGAAAAGGGCGACGACGGCCTGCAGGTTACCTTTCGCTTCCTCCAGTTCGATCCCGGCAACCGCTTTTCGCGCTGGTTCTTCGGCGGCATTGGCAATGCCGGCGAGGCCACCATGCTGGCCGAGATTCGCTTCGGCCGCCCGGACGGCGTTGAAATGGCGCGCATCCAGGCCGAGGGCAGGATCGGCTCGGGATTCTTCGGCGGCACGGCCGATTCGGCGCTCGAGAAGGCGGCGGAGGAGGCCGCCGACTATGCGCGCGCACATTTCGCGATCGCCGACCGCATGGAGTGACGGTAGCGCGCCGGGGACCTATCCGCCCTTGAGAAAGCGCACCGCGGCATCACGCTCGAAGAGACAGAGGAGGTGCCTCAGCGCCGTCCCGCGCGCGCTGGCAAGTCCGGGATCGCGGGCGATGACGAGGCGCGCGTCGTCATGCGCGATCGCCATCAGGTCGGCATGGTTTTCGAGATCGACGAGGCGGAATTCCGGCAGGCCCGATTGCCGTGTGCCGAGCAGCTCGCCGGCGCCGCGCAGCCGCAGGTCCTCCTCGGCGATGCGAAAGCCGTCATTCGTCTCGCGCAGGATCTGAAGCCGTGCACGTGCGGCTTCGCCGAGCTGGCCGGCACGCAGCAGGAGGCAGGTGGCGGGCGCCGCACCGCGGCCGATGCGCCCGCGCAACTGGTGAAGCTGCGCCAGGCCGAAGCGCTCGGCATGCTCGATCACCATGATCGTGGCGCCGGGCACATCAACGCCCACCTCGACCACCGTCGTGGCCACCAGCACGGCGATCCTGCCGGCGGCGAAGGCGGCCATCACACGGTCCTTCTCGCGTCCCTTCATGCGCCCGTGAACGAGACCGACGCGATCGCCGAGGCGCTCCCGCAGCATCTCGTGGCGTGCCTCCGCCGCCGCGAGGTCGCTGTCTTCGGACTCCGCCACCAGCGGGCAGATCCAGAAGGCCTGCGCCTCGGCGCCGGCGGCCCGCTCCAGCCGGGCCACGACCTCATCGAGGCGTTCGAGCGCGATCACCCGCGTGTCCACCGGCTTGCGCCCCGGCGGCTTCTCGACGATGCGGCTCACATCCATGTCGCCATAGGCGGTCAAGGTCAGCGTGCGCGGGATCGGGGTCGCTGTCATCACCAGCGTGTCGACCGCATGCCCGGCCTTCTCGGCCAGCGCGAGGCGCTGGAAGACACCGAAGCGGTGCTGCTCGTCGATCACCACAAGTGCAAGGTCGGAGAAGGCGACATCCTCGGTCAGCAGCGCATGGGTGCCGACGAGGATGTCGATCTCGCCCGCACGGAGCTCCGCGAGCAGCAGCTCCCGTGCGCGCCCCTTCTGGCGACCGGTGTGCAGCGCGAGCCGCACCCCGACAGCGGCGGCAAGCGGGCCGAGCGTGTCGGCGTGCTGGCGGGCGAGAATCTCCGTCGGAGCAAGAAGCGCCGCCTGCCCGCCGGCTTCCACCGCATCGAGCATGGCGAGCAGCGCCACCACCGTCTTGCCCGAACCGACATCGCCCTGGACGAGACGCAACATCGCGATCCCGGATCGAAGATCGGCCTCGATCTCGGCAACCGCCCGCGCCTGATCGCCAGTGAGGGCATAGGGCAGTGCATCGAGCAGGCGTGCCTTGAGCCTGCCTTCCCATTGCAGCGCCCTGCCCTTGCGTCGTCGCGCGCGGTGGCGCACGAGTGCCAGCGCAAGCTGATTGGCGAGCAGCTCGTCATAGGCGAGGCGTCGCCGTGCGGGATGCGTGGGCGCGAGATCATCGCTGCGCCCCGGGGCGTGGGCAGCGACGAGGCTCTCCTTCCAGCCTTGCCAGCCCTCGCGGGCCAGAAGGTCCGGGCTGATCCACTCCGGCAGATCCGGGGCCCTCCCGAGCGCCGCTTCCATGGTCTGGCGCAAACGCTTTTGCGTCAGCCCCTGGGTCAGCGGATAGAGCGGCTCGAGTTCGGGCAGCGCGGCGGCCTCCTCGGGCGGCAGGATATAGTCGGGATGGGTGATCTGCGGCCGCTCCTGAAAGAGCTCGAGCCGGCCCGAGACGATGCGCAGCTCGCCCACCGGCAGCACGCGCCGGAGCCAGTCCTCGCGGGGATGAAAGAAGGTGAGGGTCAAAAATCCGCTCTCGTCGCGCAGAAGCACGCGGTAGGGCTGCCGCCTGGTGGCCCCGGGCTGGTGGCGATCGACGGTAGCGGCGATGGTCACCACCTCGCCCGGACGCGCCTCGGCGATCTTCGGTCGCCGGCGGCGATCGACGAGCCCCGTCGGCAGGTGCCAGAGAAGATCGATCACCCGGCCGCCGCCGGCAACGCGCTCGAACAGTGCCCGATTGCGCGGGCCGACCCCCGGCAGGGCGGAGATGTCTGCAAACAGCGGAAAAAGACGCGGCGGTCGCATGCCCCCACCCTGCCCTCAGCCACCCGGCGGTGACAAGCGACGCCTTATCACTCGGGCAGGCTTGGCGCCAGCAGGCCGCCGGCACGGACGGGCTCGATACTGACCGCACGGCCGCTGCGATCGCTTTCCACGAGGACGCCACACAGCGTCGGCTCGCCGAGCGCCGGCGTGAAGCGCCCGCCAGGGATCTGCTGCGTGAAGCGCCGCAGCGGCTCCTCCTTCGCCATGCCGATCACCGAATCATAGTCGCCGCACATGCCGCAATCGGTCTGGAAGGCGGTTCCACCGGGAAGAATGCGGGCATCCGCGGTCGGCACATGGCTGTGGGTGCCGACGACAAGGCTCGCGCGGCCGTCGCAGAAATGTCCCATCGCCGTTTTCTCGCTCGTCGCCTCGCCATGCATGTCGACAAGGATGAAATCGGCGCCGGCGCCGAGGGGATGGCGCCGGAGGATGCCGTCGACCGCCGCGAAAGGGTCGTCGATCGCGGCCATGAAGACGCGGCCCATGGCATTGATCACCAGCACCTTGCGGCCGCGCGGGGCCTCATAGAGCCCGAAGCCGCGCCCGGGCGCGCCCTGCGGGTAATTGAGCGGACGCAGGAGCCGCGGCTCGCTGTCGATATAGGGCATCACCTGGCGCTGGTCCCAGACATGATTGCCGCTCGTGATGACGTCGATGCCGGCGGCGAGCAGGCTTGCCGCGATCTCGCCGGTGATGCCGAAGCCGCCCGCCGCGTTCTCGCCGTTTGCGACGACGAAATCGAGCTTCCAGTCCCGTCGCCATTGCGGCACGGAATCGATGACCGCCTGACGCGCGGCGCGCCCCACGATATCGCCGAGAAACAGTACCCGCATCAGCCGCCTTCCTCCCTTGTCCGGTCACCCTCCGCACAACGGGGCCAGACAAGCCCTGTTTCGGTGGCCACGAGGTCGAGCGTCATGTCATGCGGCTCGTGCGGCAGGGCTGTCACCTCCTGCGCCGCAAAGGCGAGCCCGACGGTGAAAAGATCTCCCGCTGCCCGCAAGGCGGCGATGGTGCGATCATAATAACCGGCGCCGAATCCCAGCCGGAACCCTTCCCGGTCAAATGCGAGAAGCGGCACGAGCAGCATGTCCGGCCTGAGGACGGGAGCGCCTTCGACCGGCTCCGCGATCCCGAAGGCGCTGCGCCGCAGGGGATCGCCTTCACGATGATGGCGAAAGACGAGCGGAGCGTGCCGGCGCTCGACCGCCGGCAGGGCGATCGTGACCCCGGCCTTGCGCAAAGCCGCGACGATGGGCGCCGGATCGATCTCGTCCGCAAGCGCCCGGTAGGCGCCGACCACGCGCGGCCTGCGGCGCAGCAGCTCGGGCAGCAGAAAGGTGGCGATACGGGCCGAGGCCGCCTCCCGGTCGGCGCACAGTCCGGCGCGACGCGCGCGGGCGCGCTCACGCATCTCGGGCTTGCGGTCCGACGGCTCCATGCGCGCCTGTCTAATGCACTTCTCCCCGATATTGAAGCGGCTCGGCGGTCGCGAACCCCCTGCCACCCTTCGAGACGGCCCTTCAGGCCTCCTCAGCGCGAACGCAATATGGATACCATGGGCATGACCCGTTCGCCCTGAGCTCGTCGAAGCATGAACGGCACGTGCCCCGGGGAATGACGATGCCGGCGGGCGCGAGGGGGGTGGCGGGACCGCCGCGGCCGTGGGCACCGTCGAATCCGCTGGCGCCTCAGGCACCAGGTGGGCGCCGTGATAACCGGACCTGGGTCCGGCCAGTGACAGCTCCCTTTCGGATCATGTCGCCCCAGGGATCCACAATCGCCGCACGCGCCGGGCAGTGCCCGCCATCGACAGATCTAGGCGTTCCGCCCGCCAGCGGCAATCCCCTCCAGCCGCAATGCAGCCCGTTCGAGAATGGCAACCGCCTTGCGCTCGATGCCGGCACCGGGGCCGCGTTCGTGGAGGTCGCGCACCTCGTCGGCAAGCAGCAGGGCGACCATGAGCATCAGGCGCGCCTCGCCGACCTGCCCGAGCCGCGCGGCAAGTGCCCGCGCCTTCTCGTCGACCACCTCGGCCAGCGCCGCGAGCCGCGATTCGTCGCCATCGCGGCAGGCCAGCGTGTAGGTCTGATCATTGACGCTGACGGTGACCTGTCCCATCGCCTCAGCCCGCCCGCGCGAGCAGGCCCTCGACCCGGCGAATGCTGTCATCGAGCCGGTTGGCAACCGAACCCTTGAGGTTCCGCAGTGCCGCAAGTTCGGATTCGAGGTCGCCGATTCGGCGCGCCATCATCTCGCGTTCCTGCCGCAGCCTCTTCACTTCCGCCTCGAGCCCGTCGATCGCTGTCATCAGGCGCGCCGCGACCTGCTCCAGCGCTTCCCCTTCCTTGCCCCCGCCCACGGCCTACGGTCCTTTCTCCTTGTTGCCTGAGCGGGAAGCTTAACCCGCAAAGGGACGCGAGTCACGATTCGCGCGCCTTGCCGGAAAGGTCATTTTTTCTGTCGCCTCCGTTCAGGGGAAAGCGGTTGACGATCCCCTGCCAGCCTCGCATTGTGGCGCCGATTTTTCGCAAGGCAAGCGGCAGCGGAGGCGCACCCGTCCTCCACAGTCCGCGCAACAGGGACCGATAGAAACGCCATGCCCGATTCCGCGGTATCTCCTGTCAATCACAATCTCATGGCAAACGCCTTGCGCGCGCTCGCCATGGACGCCGTCGAGAAAGCGAAATCCGGACACCCCGGCATGCCGATGGGCATGGCCGATGTGGCAACGGTCCTGTTCACGAAATTCCTTCGCTATGACCCTGCCTCGCCAGACTGGCCGGACCGCGACCGTTTCGTGCTTTCGGCCGGACACGGCTCGATGCTTCTTTATGCGCTGCTGTATCTCACCGGTTACGAACGCCCGACGCTCGAGGATCTCAGGAATTTCCGGCAGCTCGGCTCGCCGACGGCGGGGCACCCGGAATATGGCGAGTTGCCGGGGGTCGAGACGACCACGGGGCCGCTCGGTCAGGGACTCGCCACCGCCGTCGGCATGGCCATCGCGGAACGCCTTGCGGCGGCACGCGAACCGGAGCTCTTCGATCATCGCACCTTCGTCATTGCCTCGGACGGCGACCTCATGGAGGGCATCAGCCACGAGGCGGCATCACTCGCCGGCCATCTCCGGCTCGGCCGGCTGATCGTGCTCTATGACGACAACCACATCTCGATCGACGGGCCCACGGAGCTGTCTTATACGGAAGACCGTCGTGCCCGCTTTGCCGCCTATGGCTGGCACACGAGCGCCGTCGACGGGCATGACCCGGCGGCCATCGAGGCCGCGATCACGGCGGCGATCGAGGATCCGCGTCCCTCGCTCATCGCCTGTCGCACGACCATCGGCTTCGGCGCCCCGACGAAGGCCGGCAAGGCCGCAAGCCACGGCGCCCCGCTCGGTGCCGACGAGATCGCGGGCGCGCGCAAGGCGCTCGGCTGGCCGTATCCGCCGTTCGAGATTCCGCAGGCCGTCCTCGATGCCTGGCGCACGGCCGGCAGCCGTGCGAAGGCCGAGGCCGCGGCCTGGAGGACACGCTTTGAGTCCCTGCCCGAAGACAGGCGCACGGAGCTCGCGCGCCGGCTCGCGGGGCGGCTGCCGGAAGCGCTCGATGCGGCGATCGATGGCCACAAGCGCGCGCTTGTCGAGACCCCGGTCAAGGTTGCGACCCGCAAGGCCTCGGAAATGGCGCTCTCGGTGATCAACCCCATTCTCACCGAGACCATCGGCGGCTCGGCCGATCTGAGCGGCTCGAACAATACGCAGACGCCGGACATGGCCGTGATAACGGCCGACGACTTTTCCGGTCGCTATCTTCATTACGGCGTACGCGAGCACGCCATGGCGGCAGCGATGAATGGCATCGCGCTGCACGGCGGCTTCATCCCCTATGGTGGTACCTTCCTCGTCTTCAGCGATTATTGCCGGCCGGCGATGCGGCTTTCGGCGCTGATGCGCCAGCGCGTGATCTACGTCATGACGCACGACTCGATCGGCCTCGGCGAGGACGGCCCGACGCATCAGCCGGTGGAGCATCTGGCGAGCCTCCGCGCCATGCCGGGCATTCTCGTCTATCGACCCGCCGATGCGGTGGAGACGGCGGAGTGCTGGCAGTCGGCGCTCGGCTGGCAGCACGCTTCGGTGATCGCGCTCTCGCGCCAGGGGCTGCCGCAGCTCCGGCTCGCGCACAGCGAGGAGAACCTGTCGGCCCGCGGGGCCTACATTCTTGCCGGGGCGACGGGGGGGACGCCGCGCGCCATCATCATCGGTACCGGCTCGGAGGTGCATCTGGCACTGGAGGCGCGCGAGGTGCTCGAGGCGGACGGCATCCCGACGCAGGTCGTCTCGATGCCCTGTCAGGAACTGTTCGCCATCCAGGATGCGGATTATGTGGCCAGGGTTCTCGGCCATGGCATCGACGGCGTCGTGCGGGTCGCGGTGGAGGCTGCGGTCAGCTTCGGCTGGGAGCGCTATGTCGGCCCCGACGGTGCCTTCATCGGCATGACGGGCTTCGGCGCCTCGGCGCCGGCGGCGGACCTCTACCGCCATTTCGGAATTACCACGGAGGCCATCGTTGAAGCGGTGAGGAAACGCCTCTAGAAGGCTGTCTGTGCGCCATTACATGTCCTGAGGAGCGGGGAACAGATCATGACAACACGTTTTGCCATCAATGGCTTCGGCCGCATCGGCCGTCTCGTCCTGCGGGCCATCGCCGAGCGCGGTGCCGCCGATGTCGAGGTCGTCGCGATCAACGATCTCGGCGATGCGCAAATGAACGCCTATCTCCTCAAGCGTGACTCGATCCACGGCGCCTTCCCCGGCGAGGTGACCGCCGGCGACGGAACGATGTCGGTCAATGGTCACGCCATCCGGGTGCTCGCCGAGCCCGACCCGACGAAGCTTCCCTGGGGCGAGCTCGGGGTCGATGTGGTGCTCGAATGCACCGGACGCTTCGCCGATGGCGAGAAGGCGCAGGCGCATATCGACGGCGGCGCGAAGAAGGTCCTTATCTCGGCGCCGGCGAAGAACGTGCCCCTGACCGTCGTCTACGGTGTCAATGACGACAAGCTGACGCCCGCGCACCGCATCGTCTCGAACGCGTCCTGCACCACCAACTGCCTCGCGCCGGTGGCCAAGGCGCTGCATGATGCGATCGGCATCGAGCGCGGCTTCATGACGACGGTTCATGCCTATACCGCCGACCAGCGGCTTCAGGACTCGCTGCACAAGGACCCGCACCGGGCGCGCGCCGCCGCGCTCTCGATGATCCCGACCACGACCGGCGCCGCCCGCGCCGTCGGCCTCGTGCTGCCAGAGCTCGCGGGCAAGCTCGATGGCGTCGCCATCCGCGTGCCGACACCCAATGTCTCGCTCGTCGACCTCAAGTTCGTGCCCGCACGCGCAACCAGCGCCGAGGAGATCAACGCCGCCCTGCGCACTGCCGCCGAGGGGCCGATGAAGGGGGTGCTCGCCATCTTCGACGAGCCCATGGTCTCGATCGACTTCAACCACTGCGCCGCGAGCTCGAGCGTCGATCTCGGGGGCACCCAGGTGGTCGACGGCACGCTCGCCCGCGTCATGTCCTGGTACGACAATGAATGGGGCTTCGCCAATCGCATGGTCGATACGGCGAGCAGGATGGCCTCTCTCGGCTAGGGAGGCCACCGAAGATGCCCCGTCTGCGACGCATTGCCGACCTCGGAGAGATCGCCGGCAAGACCGTGCTCGTACGGCTCGACCTCAATGTGCCGATGCAGGATGGCCGGATCTCCGACGACACGCGCATCCGTGCGCATGTGCCAACCATCCGGGCCTTGCGCGAGCGCGGCGCAAAGCTTGCGCTGCTGTCACATTTCGGGCGCCCCAAGGGCAAGCGCGTGCCGGAGATGAGCCTGCGCCCGCTTCTCCCGGCGCTCGAGACGGCCTTCGGCGAGCCGGTCGGCCTCGGAGCCGACTGCATCGGCGAGGTGGCGCGACAGGCGATCGCTGGGGCGGATGGTCTTGTTCTCCTGGAGAATGTCCGCTTTCACCCCGGCGAGGAAGCGAACGACCCCGCCTTTGCCCGCGAACTGGCGGCGCTCGGCGCGGCCTATGTCAATGACGCCTTCTCGGCGGCGCATCGCGCACATGCCTCGACCGAGGGTGTGGCGCATCTCCTGCCCGCCGCTGCCGGCGAGGCGATGGCACGCGAGATCGACGCGCTCGAGCGCGCGCTCGGCGATCCCGAGCGGCCTCTGACGGCCATCGTCGGCGGCGCCAAGATCTCGACCAAGCTTGCCGTATTGGGCCATCTCGCGGCGCGCGTCGATCATCTGATCATCGGCGGTGGGATGGCCAACACCTTCCTCCTCGCGCAAGGCCACCCGATCGGCACCTCGCTCGCAGAACACGATCTGGTCGAGACCGCAAAAGAGATTCTGGCGCGCGCAGCGGGGGCCGGTTGCACGGTCCACCTGCCGGGCGACGTCGTCGTCGCCCGGGCGCTGGCACCGCGCGTCGCCACGCGGGTCGTCACGGTCGACGCCGTGCGCGATGCCGAAATGATCCTCGACATCGGCCCCAAGAGCATCGCCGCACTCATCGCCGTGCTCGAGGGCACGAGAACGCTCATCTGGAACGGGCCGCTCGGCGCCTTCGAGGTGCCACCCTTCGATCGTGCCACCGTGATGCTGGCCGAGGAAGCCGCCCGGCTGACGCGGCAGGGCAGGCTGCTCAGCGTCGCCGGCGGCGGCGACACGGTGGCGGCGCTCAATGCCGCCGGCGTCGTCCATGACTTCAGCCATGTGTCGACCGCGGGGGGCGCCTTCCTCGAGTGGATGGAGGGCAAGGCCCTGCCCGGCGTTGCTGTGCTGATGGCCTGAGCCGGCTGCCCCCTACCAGTCGATCTGGGCTCTCAGCCCGAAGACATTGGCGCCAAAGCGGGTGCGTGCCGGATTGCCCGGATTGGCGACAGCGGCAAAGGGCCCGCCATTCACGCGCAGCCGGGAATAGGTCGCAAGCAGGCGTGTATTGGCATGCGGGATCCAGGTGATCCCGGCCATCACCGCGCCCTGCTTGCCGCCATCGATGCCGAGCGCCACATCATTGAGCTCGAGGAAATCGAAACGCAGATTGACAGCAAATGCCCCCGGCCCGCCGGATGCAAACGGACGCTCCGGCACGATCCGGCCGGTGGTGCCGGAGCGCGGGTCATAGGGGTAGGACTCACCGGTCAGGATATAACCTGCGCCGAGATAGCCGCCCAGGAGATTCGCCGTGGAGCGGGGTTGCCCGCTGAGGCGCGCCTTCAGGCTGCCCCACTCGCCGGTCACGTAGAACGGCCCGAGGAAGGCCCCCGTTTCGGCGCCGAGAAAGAGGTCGCTCTGCACCGCGAGTTCGCCGGTATCGACAAAGGCGATATCGGTATTGTGGATCTGCGGTTCGCGCCGGTAATGCACGCGACCGTCCTCGGCCGGCTTCTTGCGGTAACGCGTGGACGCGGCGAAGTGCAGCCGTCCGCCCGCGAGCGCCGGGCTGAAGGTGGCGCGAAAACTCGGGATATAGCCGTCGCTGGCGGCGGACTCATTGAGGCTGCGCGTGCTCAGAAGCCCGGCTTGCAGCGAATAGTTCTCACCGTGCATGCTCGCGGCGGCGCCGATCGTGTAGCCGAATTCGAAGGCGGTGGTAAACGCCGCGCGCTCGAGGAACGGCGAGAAGAGATCGTCGGTTTCCTCCTCCATCGAGACCTTCGGCTTGAGATTGCCGACGGCGATACGGAAGGTGCCGTCGTCCCAGTAGACGAATCCGTCCTCGACGCTGACGTCATTGCCGGCGAAGTCGACCTCGAGCACGAAACCGAAGCCGTCCTTGTCGCCCTCGGCCCCGAGGCGCGCGCGACGGACCGTGGTGAAGGTACCGAGCGCGGGATCATCGCGCGCCGAGGGTGCTCCGATCTGACCGAAATCGACCTGCAGCCGACCGCGGAGCTTGAACCTGTCGAAGCCGAACATCGGCGGCGCAATGGCTGAGACGGCGGCGGGGGCGCCCTCTCCCGCCACCGCGCCGACGGATGACAGGATGAGGGCGGTGGCGAGACATGAGCCGGCGATGGCGGCAGGCAGTCTTCTCGCGATGGATCCGGGAAAGGTGGTCATGGCAAGCCTCTCCTTGTCGCGGACCGCCTCGCGATGCCGCATGCTTGTGTCCGTTTCTTTTCGGTCGAAGAAGCATGGGGGACGGTTCGCGCCCGCCCCCCGGCGTCAGGCCGCCTCAGGCCGCACGCAGCTTGGCGATGAAGGCTTCCACCTGTTCGCGGAGCGTGCCGGCCTCGCCGTTCAGCTCTCCCGCCGCGGTCAGGATCTGCTCGGCCGCGGTGCCGGATTCCTCCGCCGCGCCCTGGACGCCGCCGATATTCACGGTGACCTCCTCCGTGCCACGCGCGGCGAGCTGCGCATTGCGCGAGATTTCCTGGGTCGAGGCGCTCTGCTGCTCGACGGCGGCGCTGATCGCGGTGGAGTTCTGGTTGATCTGGCCGATCGTCTTCGAGATCGTCTTGATCGCCTCCACCGTGCCCTCGGTCGCCGATTGCATATCGGAGATCTGGTGCGCGATCTCGTCGGTCGCCTTGGCCGTCTGCAGCGCCAGCGACTTCACTTCGCTGGCCACGACGGCAAAGCCGCGACCCGCCTCACCGGCACGCGATGCCTCGATGGTGGCATTGAGTGCGAGCAGATTGGTCTGCTCGGCGATGTCCTGGATGAGATTGACGATATCGCCGACCTTGCGCGCCGCATGAGCGAGATCCTCGACCGACTTGTTGGTCTTGTCGGCGACCCTCACCGCACCATTGGCCACATCGTTGGATTCCATGATCTGGCGATTGATCTCCTGGATCGACGCCGACAGTTCCTCGGAAGCGGCGGCGACCGTCTGGACATTGCTCGAGGCTTGCTCGGCCGCGTTCGTCACCGCACCCGCCTGCGACTTCGTCTGGTCGACATTCGCCGACAGGGTCTGCGCCGTCGAATTGAGCTGTTCGGCGGAGGCGGAGACCGTTCCCACGACGCGTATCACAGCGGATTCAAGGTCGTCGGCGAGTTGCTTGAGGATTTGCCGCTTTTCTTCCTCTGCCTTGCGCTGGCGTTCGGCCTCGGCCTCGGCTTCCGCGCGGCGGTGGTCCTCCTCCTCGGCCTCACGCTGGCGCTCGGCCTCACGCTTTTCCTGCTCGCGGTGCTCGGCGCGCATGCGCTCGGCCTCCACCGCATTGTCGCGGAACACCTGAACCGCGCGCGCCATTTCGCCCACTTCGTCCTTGTCATCGGCACCTCTGATATCGATCCCCGTATCGCCATCGGCGAGCCGGGTCATGAGCCCGGTGACCGTGCCGATGCGCTTGGCAATGCCCAAAGTGAGCAGGACGGCGGCGAGGATCGCGATCGCCGCGGAGGCAAGGCCCCCGACAAGCAGCGCCGTACGTCCCGAACCGAACGACTCGGCCTGCGCCGCCTCCCGCTCCTGCATCAGGCCGCGTTCGACATTGGCTGCCTCGTCAACAATCCTGCGCACGGCATCCATGGACGCCTTGCCGATGCCGCTGGCTTCCATCCTGCGTGCCTCGTCCTGCGTCTCCGGATCGGACATGAGCGCGATCTCGCGTTTCGCAACATCCTCCTGCCAGGTTGTAGCCGCCCCGAGAAGCTTGTCGAGACGTGCCTGCTGGGCCGGATTGTCGAAGGTGAGCGATTTCACCTTGTTGAAATGTTGCTCAAACTCTTCCAGCCCGGCATGGTAGGGCTCGAGAAATTTCTCATCGCCGGACACGAGATAGCCGCGCACGCCGGTCTCCTGATCGACCATGCTTGCGGTGATCTCGTACAGGTTCTCCAGAACCTCATGGGTGTGCTCCGTCCAGTCGACACTCTCTTCGATAAAGGACAGGCTGTTATTGGTCATCAGTCCGGAAATCACCGTCACCAGCAGGATCGGCCCGAAGGCGAGTGCCAGCTTGGCCCAGATTTTGAGATTGTTCAAAGCACGCATTTACCGACCCTCCTCCTGGTCATCTGGTCACATCCGCTGGCGCTCGTGATCTTCCGCCCTGCTGATGTCAACCTCGTCGCATCGGCGATGAAGCCGCAGCTCCGGTCGCCGTCCTGACCGCTTGAGTGCAATTTGCGTGCCAACCGCGAAATGGCAGAGATCTCACCTTCTCGTGACATGCTGTTTCGCAAGATGCGACGCATTGCGAGAAAGACCGGCCTCGAATTTTGCGTCCTGCATCTTTCTTAACACTTTGTTAATATTTATGAAAATTGCGTTATTGCGACATCCGCCGGCATCCTGTAAGAGGCCCGCAGCAACGGTCGTGAGGGGCATCGG
Source organism: Rhodothalassiaceae bacterium (assembly GCA_046753425.1). Taxonomy (GTDB): domain Bacteria; phylum Pseudomonadota; class Alphaproteobacteria; order Sphingomonadales; family Rhodothalassiaceae; genus J134. The sequence continues at coordinate 14,494 of JBHHTO010000035.1, forward strand.
AAACGGGAGAGGTGCGATGAGGATTACGCGCAAGGTACGAAGGATCCTGAGCCGGTACGAGGCGGACAATCCGGGCACCAAGGCCAATCTGGCCCGCATCCTGATGCACGGCCGGCTCGGGGGAACCGGCAAGCTCGTCATCCTGCCGGTCGACCAGGGCTTCGAGCACGGTCCGGCGCGCTCCTTTGCGCCCAATCCGCCGGCCTATGATCCGCACTATCATTTCCGGCTCGCCATCGATGCCGGGCTCAGCGCCTTTGCCACCCCGCTTGGCATGGTCGAGGCCGGCGCCGACAGCTTTGCCGGGCAGATCCCGCTGATCCTCAAGCTCAACAGCTCAAACAGCTGGGCGACCGAGAAGGACCAGGCGATCTACGGCACCGTCGAGGACGCGTTGCGCCTCGGCTGCTCGGCGATC